>JBBRJL010000078.1:0-8695 GCA_038219375.1 Chitinophagales bacterium
GAGATTATAATGCTGATTGTGTGGTGAAGTGTGATCAGCCTGCCAATGATCTTAATATTCTCATGAGCGAAAATCTGACTTATGGTAGTCAGCCTGGGAATAATAATCTTGCGATAGGATATTTACAAGGAGACTTTGATATGAATAGTTATATAAGTTTTGAACACAAATATTCTGATATAGAATTTCTGATGGAACAAATAAAAACCTATGACTTAAACTCAGCTACTTTGGCCAATTTTAAATATATGCTTGAGCAGATTCCAGCAAGAGAGTAATTTTAGCTTTTATATTGCCTAAACGTATAAAAAGATAGTCTATAAATAAAATTTTATAGACTATCTTTTTTTATGCCTATAGATATACTTTTTTGTAAGATATGCATTCGTCGATTTAAATAGCTATTCGTCTTAATTTTTATGCTGATGCAACAATATGTATGACATTTGTGTCTTTAGACATCAATAATTATTATCAACAAAAGAATCATGCTTAGATCATCACTCTCTTTACTAATTTTGATATATTTTTGTAACACATCTACTGGACAAAATCTATCTATTTCTGGTACCATTATAGATGCAAAAGAAGCTGGTGTTCCATTTGCTACTATTATTTTAAAGTCTGCTAAAGATAGTTCGATGGTAAAAGCTGATATCACTACAGATGGTGGTACTTTTATTTTTGAACGTCTCTCTTCTGGTCAGTACTTTGCTGAAGCTAGTTATATCGGCATGACGACTTTTGTCACAGAAGTCATACGTTTGGATAATAAATCCATTACATTGCCCAATATTCCATTAGTAGAAGATGCAAAACAACTTGGCGAAATAGTGGTGACTGCGGCTAGAGCGCTTGTAGAAGTAAAAGCTGACCGGACAGTATTTAACGTGCAGGGTACTATCAATTCTGCAGGAGAAAACGGACTGAATCTTTTGCGCAAAGCTCCTGGCGTTATGGTAGATAATAATAACAATATATCTGTATTAGGTCGAGCAGGAGTCCTCATCTATGTGGATGGTAAAAGAATACCACTGACTGGAGACGACCTTACCAATTATTTAGAAAATCTATCTTCTGAACAAATAGACAAGATAGATATCATCACCAATCCAGGCTCAAAGTATGAAGCTCAGGGGAATGCTGGTATTATAGACATTAGGCTCAAAAAGGATAAAAACCTAGGCGCAAATGGCTCTATAAGTGGAAGTTATGGCCACGGAAGATATGGCCAAGGAAATGTAAACGGGAATGCAAATTATCGAAATAAGGCGCTAAATACCTTCGGCGGTTTAGGGTATAATGGTGGCACAAGGTGGAACGAAATGATCTTTGATACATATCAAAATGGCATATATCTAGATGAAACCAATCGATCTACCAATGATTACAATGGCGTAAACGGGAGATGGGGAACAGACTTTTTTCTTGGTAAAAAACATACTTTAGGTTTTCTAGTCAGCGGTCAATCTAATACAGAAAATAGCAAAAGTAATAATAAGACTTTTATTTCACAGGAATTGATTCCTACACAGATAGACAGTATTCTCACAGCTCCGAATACTTCTGAATCCAACAGACAGCAAGCAACTTTTAATGTAAACTATGCATTCGAATCAGGCAAAAATCGATTGAACATAGATGCGGATTATGGTACATTCAGAAATGAAGCTGACAATTTTCAGCCCAATGTCTATTATGATTCTCAAGAAAAAAATATCATCAGCCAAAATATTACTGCTTATAGTACGCCCGTCAAAATCGATATTGTAACAGCCAAAGTTGATTTCGAAACTGAAATATACGGTGGTAATCTAGGCGTAGGCACAAAATTCAGTAATGTAGCTACGGACAATACGTTTTTGTTTTATAACATTTTACAAAACGTCGCAGTACAAAATGACAAACGATCCAATCAATTCAAATATAATGAAAATGTGCTCGCTGGATATGTAAACTACTCGAAAAATATCAATGCAAAATGGAATGCATCAGCTGGACTGAGGGTAGAAAATACAGATGCTACTGGAGATTTGATTGCATTTTTACCCGAACTGGAAGAAGCGCCTGTGGACTTTAATTATACAAGTTATTTCCCATCGGCTGGCTTGACTTATCAGCATACTCCTGAACACGTGTACTCCCTTAATTATGGACGACGTATCAATAGACCAGATTATAATGTTTTGAATCCATTCAGAGAGCAGTTGAGTGAATTGTCGTATTCAAAGGGCAACAAATTCCTACAACCAGAAATCGTCAATAACATAGAGCTGGGCTATACCTTAAAGTATAGATTTTCATTCAAATTGGCATATAGCAATACATCTAATCAGATTACAAGATTGCTAGGCCCTGATGAAGAAGATGAAAGAGCAGGTTTCATCAGTTGGGACAATCTTGCGACACAAAAATTGTACAGCCTTAATGCGTCGCTTCCATTTGACGTAAATAAATGGTGGAATGCGTACATGAATTTTGGTGTTTCGTACACTGACAATCAAGCCGATTATGGTGATGGTCGAGTGGTAGATGTGCAAGCTGGTTCATACAATATCTTTCAGCAGCATACATTCAGTCTAGGTAATAAGTGGAAAGGTGAGATATCTGGTTGGTACTCAGGACCTGGCGTTTGGGGCGGCGTGTTTTTGTATGACCCTAGTTATAGTTTGAATCTTGGGGTACAGCGCAAATTTTTAGACGACAAAATGAACGTCAGGGTCAGTGCTAGTGACATCACTTACCAATCAGGATGGAGTGGCGTCTCTAGCTTTAATGGGCAGATCGGATACGGTCGTGGCAACTGGGATAGCCGTAGAGCATCTATCAGCATTAGCTATGACCTAGGAAATAGTAATGTTAAGTCTAGAAAAAGAAGTACAAGTATCGAAGACGAAAGCAAACGGGTAGGAGGTTGATGTTAAAATAACATAAGTTTCATGGATTATAGTAAAAGGAGAATCAGTTGGTAAAATCTATTTAAGTCCAAGTGATTTTTTTATTTTGCAACGAAAATACAATAACCTTGTTTGAGTCTACGAAATTATTAAAACCAAAATATTAGTATAAATTATGATTGCACAGTTGTTGAAGTCATCATTGGGGCGATTTAGAATCGTTGCATTTCTAGAAGGTTGTTCGTTTTTGCTCCTTGGATTTACAATGATACTCAAGTATCGTTATGATATGCCTGAGCCCAATATGGTCGTAGGATCCGCACACGGTGCTTTGTTTATCGTTTATGTTTTGCTTTTGATACAAGTAGGGATACAGAGAGAATGGTCATGGCTCAAGATATCGCTAGGTTTTATAGCATCTTTGGTTCCTTTTGGGACTTTTTATGCAGATAAAAAATTGTTTAGGGAGTAGGTTTAGGATTTTTGGGGTTAGTTTTTTAAACTAATTTTGAGAATAATCAATTGTTCGTAAATTTTAAACAACTTAGTATCAATACCTAAAGTATTTATATAATGGTCCAAAAAAACAAACAAATTTCTTATTAACTCGATGAAAAAGGCAGAGTTAATTGGGCTATTTTGAGTGTGCTAATGGTATAAAACCTTCCAAAAGTGAAGGTATTTACTTAAATATCTGAAGTCAAGTATATTCTTTTAAAAAAAAACGTTGAAAAAACTGCTTTTGGTTACCTTTGTCAGCATAATATAGGTAGATATGTACAAGCTTTTGCTCAAACCCATCATGTTTTTATTAGATCCTGAAAAGGCACATCATCTTACTGTTGATTTACTCAGTATCGTATTATCTATTCCTGGCGGAAAATGGGTTTTCAAAAAATTATATCATGTAGACCATCCATCCTTGCATAAAAAAGTATTAGGTCTCGATTTCATCAATCCAGTGGGTCTTGCTGCAGGATTTGATAAAGATGGGAAATGTTATGAAAAAATGTCGCATCTTGGTTTCGGATTTATAGAAATAGGGACAGTGACTCCAAGGCCTCAAGATGGAAACGAAAAACCAAGACTTTTTAGATTACCTGAAGATCAGGGCTTGATCAATCGTATGGGATTTAATAATGATGGTGTAGATGAATTGGTTGAAAGACTAAGAAATAAAAAACCATCAAACATCATTATCGGAGGCAATATTGGTAAAAACAAAGTGACACCTAATGAAAATGCGGTAGATGATTATGTGATTTGTTTTGAAGCCTTGTATCCATATGTAGACTATTTTGTAGTGAATGTCAGCTCACCCAATACGCCAGGACTTCGCGAATTGCAGGAAAAAGAACCATTGACAAATCTATTGTCGACCCTAGTTAAAATCAATCTCAGCAAGCCAAAATCAAAACCCATCTTGCTGAAAATTGCGCCTGACCTGACAGATTCGCAGCTCGACGACATCATTGATATCGTAAAAAAGACGGATATCCAAGGCATCATAGCTACAAATACTACACTGGACAGAAGCAAGCTAACTACTGCTTCAGAACAAATGGGCGCAGGCGGACTCAGTGGGAAACCCTTAAAATCCCGATCAACAGAGGTGATCAGGTACATTCATGAAAAATCAGGCGGCAGTATTGTAATCATAGGTGTAGGTGGCATCTCTAGCGGAGCCGATGCGCTTGAAAAACTGGAAGCAGGCGCATCACTCGTGCAAGTGTATTCAGGCATGGTCTATGAAGGTCCAGGTTTGATCAAAGAAATCAACCAAGCGATTTTGTCAAAATATGGCAAATAGTTTGTGTCTATTTTTTAGTACTTTTAAGAATATTTATACCTGTTTGGTAAACTTCATAAATATCCCCCGAACTATAAACTACATATTTCAAGTCTTGGCGACCCATGTCAAATGGATAGCTCATCATCACCTTTTCTTTAAACTTAACTGAATAACTTTTCAGGCCTGTATTTGTAAAATAAAAAATACTACGGCCATCAAACTGAAATGACTTGATATTTTTAGCTTCATATTGGTATATATATTGTCCCATATTATCAAAAACAAAAAATCCTTTTTCCCTATCGCACATGATCACATAGTTTCCACGCTCCTTAATGTCAGTAATATTCACATTTGTGATACCAACGTCATTGACATTTGAAGTTTCTAAAAGGATATTGCCTTGGTCATTTATTTTCATCATTTTAAATTGGGTAGGATCGTACACCCACAGATTTCCGTCATTAGATGCGCCACAAGCACTTATATCTGCAAATTTTTCGCTTAGATTTACTTCAGAAATAACAGATAAAGTGTTATCAAGAAATAGTACTTGATTGAAATCATTGCTGAAAGAGACGATTTTAAGCGGATTAGTGACATCAAGACTACTTACTTGACCGCTACGTTTGTTAGCATATCGATACATTTCTTTAAGTTCTGGTGTGTAATTGATGATATTGTTTCCCTCATCCACTAAATATAATCGACCAAGGTTATCCACTTCTACTATAGAAGGCTTGACTTTTAATTGAAATATGTCTCTAGATTCACCACCCAAAACATCTTTTTTTGTTCCGCAAGAAACCATCATAATAGAGAAAAAACAAAAGATGGCGATATTATTAAAATGCTTCATCTGCATATGTATTTTAAATAACTTAAAGATAGTAAACAATTGACTGAAGATCTATAATGAATCTCAAAAACAAGATTAAAGTCTTCTGTGGTAGAACTATTGATTACCATAAACTTCAGTTTGCTGAGATTCAAAAAAGTGTAGTTCAAATTCCTTGCCATTAAATACACCATAAGACGATGCATACATCCATTCACCCAAATTATAATAATGACTCGTGCCATTCGAAAGCTTATATTTGATAGGTAAATGTCTGTGACCAAATACGTAATAGTCAATATTTTGTGTTTTACTATGGTCTTCTGAAAATTGGACCAACCATTCTTTGTCAGGATCAGAAAAAACTTCATCATCACCTGTATACTGTCGGCTTTTAGTACTGAAAAACTTCATCAACCATAGGCCAATATCAGGGTGAATCCATTTAAATAACCATTGACATATTTTATTACCGAAGACTTTTTTAATAAATTTGTAACCGTGATCTCCAGGTCCAAGTCCATCACCATGACCAATAAAAAATGTTTTATCACCAAATTGACGGATGATCGGTGCTCTATAAATCGGGATACCCAGGTATTCATCAAAATAAGTAAACATCCACATATCATGATTACCTGTAAAAAAGTAAACTGGGATGCCTGCATCTCTTAACTCTGACAATTTTCCGAAAAGCCTGATAAATCCCTTTGGAACCACATTCCTATACTCATACCAATAATCAAAAACATCGCCTACGAGATATAACTCAGCCATGTCATGTTGGACCGAATCGAGCCAGTGCACTATTTTTTTTTCTCTTTCTTCCGAAGTTTCCAGTGCATCGATACCGAGATGAAAGTCTGATGCAAAGTATATCTTTTTTACCATTATCGAACTTAACCTATGAATCTTTTGTCCGCTTCCATTACATTGCCACAATCAGGACAAGTCCGCATATCTTCAGATGTGTAATATTCTTTAAATCTTGGAATAAAATCCTTCTCAATATTATCAAGGTGGAAATATGATTCATGAAGTTTAGTATTGCAATGATCACAAAACCAAAGTAGGCCATCGCGCTCTTCGCCTGTACGTTTTAATTCGATGACCAATCCGATCGAACCTTCCGACCTTATCGGTGAATGTGGTATTCTGGCAGGAAGTAAAAACATTTCACCTTCTTTGATGGGAATATCTACCGCTTTGCCATCTTCCTGAATTCGTACAGTGATATCACCTTCTATCTGATAAAACAACTCTTCCGTTTCATTATAATGATAATCTTTACGAGCATTGGGACCAGCGACTATCATGACTATATAGTCACCAGCATCTTTGTAAAGGTTTTTATTTCCTACAGGTGGCTTTAGTTCGTGACGATTTTCGTCGATCCATTTTTGTAAATTGAACGGTCTAGCAATTGGCATAACAATTATCTTTTATGAAACAAAATTACAATATTAAATCATTTTCCTGCCAAAACCAAACAGAAATCATTTGAGTACTCCAAAAAACATCCATTTTTTTATTACTAATCTAGATTTTGTTTGCTTTTAATTTAAAAATTTGAAAATTGCAATACTTCGATTCAAATATATTCTGATTTTTACAATAAATAAGCGGTAGAAAAATTTACTCAAAACTTGATAACAACAATAAACCGAACGGATGTCATCATTCCTAAATTCTAGAAAAAAATATTTTACGATAGTTATACAATTACTACATATGTTTCCATCAACAACAGTAACGATTTACATATATATATAATTAATTATAAAAAAAATATTTAAAATCATAGTATTACATATTATATATTATTTACATTTGTGTCGTATTAGCTGTAATATGCTTATATACTTTATACCAACCTAATAATAATAGTACCCAAATACAGTAATTATTTAGCCTGATATTCAGGTAAAAGTTGGACATATTATCATGTAAGCATTTCTATTCATATGGAAATGTAGTAAAGATAATATTAAAAACTATCAAGCAAGGATTTCATAACAATTTATAATCTCGTGTACGAAGCGGTTTTCGTACTGATTTAACAAACTTTAATTTTTATTTTAAACTCAAAATGGATCTCATGATGGAAACAAATTTTACCCGTTGCGGATTGATAGTACGACTCCTTACAGTCATGCTATTTAGTTTCTTCAGTATCGCAAATGCAAATGCGCAAGCTTGTGCCTGCAATACTTCAATTGATGTAACGCTAGATCAGAACGGATCAGCTACTGTTACACCAGCTATGTTACTCACTGATGCATCTACATGCGCAGGTACACAGACAGTAACAATAATGTTGACCCCAAATGGTAACCCTATACCAGGAAGTCCGGTTTTAAACTGTTCATACGCAGGAAAGACGGTTTATGGTAAGGTATCAAATGGAACTAATTCTTGTTGGAGTACTATATTGGTAAAAGACGAAATTAAACCAACAATCGCCTGTCCTAGTACACCTTTATCTATGACTTGTGTAGCATTTGACAATTTTGTTCCGGCAGCTTCCGACAATTGTGGTGTACCTACCCTTAATCTGGTAGGGAATGACATTATTACAAATAATGGATGTAACTCAGGCCTAGCTCCTAACGTACTTAAAAGAATAGTAAGAACATATCAGGCAGTCGATGCCTCAGGCAACCTTTCGCTCCCATGTACCTTCACCATAGATGTGACTGTTATACCAACCTTAGATGCAACCACCATCACATTCCCAGAAAACTATGATATAGCAGCAGGAATGAATGATGCTTTAGTGTGTGATGGTCCATGGGCGAAATTGTCAAATGGCAACCCTTCACCGGTCAGTATTTCTGGAGCTTTCGGCACTGGAGTACCTACTATAGGTAGCGTTGTTCTTTATAACAATCCAGATCTGTATTGTGGACTTAATGTATCTTTTTCTGATGCAACACCGATCAAGATCAATTGTGTCACAAAAATCATGAGAACTTGGCAAGTAATTGAGTGGTCATGTCTTAATAGACCCCCACTTGTTAGAGTTCAACTTTTAGAAATCGTTGATAATGTAGGACCAGTAATCAGTGGTTTGACAAATATTGCCGGTACTACTAGTAATCATGTATGTTCTTCTAATGTAACATTTCTAGCACCTATTGTAAGCGACAACTGTTCTGCTACTAGTAC
>JBBRJL010000079.1:0-8535 GCA_038219375.1 Chitinophagales bacterium
AACCATTCAATAGATTTTTTACACCTGATTCGTGCCATGTATTCCACATCACCATATCCGCAATATAACTTGTATCATTGAGCGCTCCACGATTCCACTGAGTACGATCTGCCCAAGTGAGCCCCGTAAATATTTTTGAAAACTCTATAATATCGTCATTATCGTAAGAAGGAGTTGGAAGACCATTTGTGCCAACTATTACCGTTCCATCATTGTTGAGCATGACAGTCCCTATCGTAAATAACTGCATCAATTCTCTAGAATAATTTTCGTCGGGAAACTGATTGAGTGCAGGGTTAGACTTTGGGTTATTGAGATAAGTTAAATAAATCCCCATGGAAGGATTAAAAGTTATATCTCTAAGTAAATCTCTGTAATTGCCAAAAGCATTATTTAACAAAATGTCATAATAGATGCCCATTGCATAAGCATTATTGTTGAAGCTTGAGACCTCAGATATAACAAGCATCTCACTGAATGCTAATGCGACTCTCTGTCTCAACGCATCATTGGATGTCATTAGATATTGCCACCAAGCATAGTCCCACAATCTATTGCTAGCACCTGCAGTAGGCATATTCGTGGAGTCCTTTACCATTTTATGGTAGCCCCTTATTTTCGATTGTAAAGTAAATGACATAGGAAATACTAGCTGATTTTCTATCCATTCCTCCACGCCTGTTTGTGTAATTGAATTTATGTCAGCAGTATTGTAACCCAATGTCGCCTGAGACAAAAACCTTGATGCTGCATTTTCATTTGGCAAAAATCCAGATTGATTCAATGTATTTTCAGGAGTACTCGGAGGCGCACTGCTACTCGCACTGACGCTGACACCCATATATCCGCCATAACCTATTATGATTGTATCGGGCTGACCTTGTAGACTCATCAAAGAGAGAATGAGCGCAAATAATAAAATTGGTTTTAAGAGAATCATTTTTATACTACTTTTGGGTTGAAGACTTTCCCATATAGGATGATAACTTTCCCTTCAGTACCTTATTCTCTTCTTCAAGTCTGATCATATGTTGCCATAACCATTCAATCTGCGTCAACAGCTTTGCATCCATCGATTTGAGTTCATAACCATCTTTCACTAAATCTGCAGCAGATGGCATATCTATAAGGTGTTGGTTATTATTGATAGATTCGGAGACCATTGATAAAGATGGCGTTTTTTCGAAGGCATCATCTGCCCAGTCAGCGGTAGACTTTAGGGAGACCTTGACTCTTTCAGTGAGTATTCCGTTTTGAACGTAGAGATTATAGTTGCCCGGCGTACTGATTTGGGCAGTATCACCAATTACAACCTTACCTGATGATTTTAACATCAAGATTTCTTGTGCATTTAGAAAAAATGTAATTGACACAAATAAAATAGTAAAAAATCTTGTCTTCATGATTGGATATTTTGGATGCACAAATATATGGCAATATTTTAATTTACAAATAGGAGTTAACCATGAATTTTAATAAAATATTTGAAGGGTATTTACTGATATTTAAACATAAACCAAGTAGATCATAGGTTATACACATTTTATTCTCATAAATGTCTTATAATTATGTATTAAATTCCACATAGATATCAATTAGAAAACAGTGGTAACTTTGTCAAGAAAAAGTAAAAAATAAAAGAATTCTGAAAATTTGGTATCAATAGTTTAGAATAACCTTACCTTGCATTAGCTTTGCTTTAAATAGCTCAAAATTAATAGCTAAAACCCATTATTAATATGCGAATAATTGTTTGGCAAAAACTGATTTTTATTGGTTTTGTTTTTTTCTTATCAAGTTGTTATGATATCGAAAATGAAACACAACTTGGCCTAGGTGATCAGGAATATAATCTAGCAGTACCTCTCATAAATTCCAAAATAACCCTTGGAAAAATTGCGGCAGAAGCTACAGGAAATACATCGATAAGGGTAGACGGTGATGGTAGGGCGACTGTTTTTTATAATGGTGAAGTCATCAGAAGGTCCACCGCAGCAATATTTCCACCCTTCCCTGGTATATTGCCGATACCAATCTTAGATAGTGTATGGGTGCAAGAAATCTTTGATAGGGCAAAATATTCTATCAAAAGGGCAATATTTGACGACACCAAGATCTGGTTTACTTTTACGAATGCTTTGCCAGAAGATCTAAATATCAATCTTACCATACCCGAGCTAACGAAAAATGGCATTGCATATCGCCAAGATTTTGTTTTAAAATATAACAATACATCATCTACTACATTAGTTACTGAAGAATTTTCAGTTGATGACTGGACACTGAAGAGTGTTGATAATGCAATGACCTTTAAATACCAAGCCCGAACAAAGGATGGTACCCCAGTCAAATTAGACGGAGCACAGATGAATTTTGATCTGATCAAGTTTTCTTATCTCGAAGGATACCTAGGTTACCATATTTTTCCAGTAGAAGGAAGCATCATCGATGTAGGTTTATTCAATAAATGGTTGAGTGGAAGTTTTAGCTTTGAAGATCCTAAGATCACCATTAGGGTGCAGAATGCCTTTGGACTACCCGTAAGGTCACGAGTAAACAAAATGGAACTTACCTCAATAGCTGGAAGTAGTGTCAGTCTCGAAAGTGCATTTATAAATACGGGTATTGACTTTGCATATCCTTCATTTTCAGAAATAGGGACCATCAAAACGACAGATTTTGTTTTTGATAGGTCAAACTCGAATATTAAAGAAATCTTTAACGAAAAGACAAAGACTATTGCATACGATATTGTAGCATTGGTCAATCCTGATAGAGATACATCTATAAATGGGTACATCTCTGATGGAAGCTTTTTTGTAGTAAATGTTGCTGTAGAAGTGCCGCTAAATGGTTCGGTAAAGAATGTAGTCCTTACCGACACATTGGATATTAATCTGGAAGATCTTGATGACATTGTTTCAGCACAGTTCAAATCCATTACTAGTAATGATTTTCCAGCAGAAGTAAAAGTTCAGGCGTATTTCCTGGATGAAAATGGCCAAAGATTAGATCAATTGTTTAGTGATGAAGGAATCATATTGCCACCTGCATCAACTTTGCAAAATGACACAACCATACCTGGAAGTGAAAAGACAGACTTTCTTGAATTTGATGATGCTAGATTTGCCAAGATAAAAAGATCTAAAAAACTCGCTATCATAGGAGCCATCAATACGATCGATAGCGATACAAACAAATCATGGTGGATATACGAAAATTACGGTATCGGGATAAAGTTAGGTGCTATATTTAAATACAAGAAGAATTAATCGAAATATGAGAGCATGTTTACTAGTAAGTCTTTTTTTGATAATATCTATCAAGGCTTCCACACAAGATATTTCATTATTAAATCTTCATGGACAGTTACCATCTACCTATCTCAATCCAGGACTAAAAGTCGATAAAAAGTTCAACTTGTCACTAGCAGGAGTAAATTTCGTACTAGGAACTGACGGACCATCTATCAATCAACTCACAAGCAAAAATAGCGAAGGAAAAAGATTTATTGATGTAAAAAAACTGGATCAAAACTTGGATTCATATCAAAATATTTTTTATAATAGCGATATCCATACTATAGACGTATCTTTAAAAATAGGAAGTACAATGGTCATGGCTGGTCATGCTTTTAGGTCAACTGCAAATGTCAGGTATCCAAAAGGATTGATCAATATTGCTGCGCAAGGAAATGCTGCTTTTATAGGTCAAACTGTAGAAATAGCGCCATTCATAGATATAAATGCTTATAATGAAATATATCTTGGACTCCAGAAATCCTTTGGCAATCTGACCATTGGTGCGAAGGGAAAATTGCTCTACGGAGTGGCAAATGTGCAAACGGACAAAGCTTCTATTGGTTTTAGTACAGATGATGAAATATATCAACTGAGTCTTCAAACAGATTATGAATTGAGAAGTAGTGGATTATTAAGATATAACAATCTAGATAGTATAACAGTCGATTATGCTGGTTTTTCATTTGACAATTTATTTTATAATAATCAAGGTTTTGCTTTTGACATCGGAGCATCCTACACCGTCAATGAAAAATTTACGCTCTCCGCAAGTATGCTAGATATAGGAAAGATCAATTGGGACTTTTTCCCAAGGAAATATACTAGCAAGGGCAATTTTACATTTGAGGGAGTGGATGTTTTGGATTTTTTGGTAGACTCCACGTCGATATCTATTCAAGACACATTAATAGATTTGCTAAAAGTAACAGAGCAGATTGAAAACTATAGTACTACTTTATCAGGTACTTATACATTGGGGGCTAGTTATTTATGGGGAGAAAATTGGCGATTTAACGGTCTTTTAGTTTATCAAAAAACTAATAATTCAAGTAGAAATTTTTTGTCATTATCAGCAGTACGTAAGATTTCCATTTTCGATTTGGGCGTACAATATACATTAACGAAAAACAATTATGCTGGCTTGGGTATCTTCGGTAAGGTAAAATTAGGTCCTATATCCGCTTTTGCTTCCACAGACAATATCATAGGAGCTATAAAACCATATGACTCACGATCTGCCTCTGTGAGAATCGGAGCAACTTTACAAATTTAAATCTGTTCTATTATACACCATCTAAAATAAAATACATGACTTTCAAAAATATTATAATTTTATTTATAGGAACTTTATTTATAGCTTCCTGTGCAAAAGATGACATAGAAGATATCAAAATAGTGGACCAAAAGACAATCATTTGTGAGTCAGATAGATATATCAAACCAATTTTTGATGAAGTAGAAATCAACACGGTCAAATACGGATCAAATATCAATACTTCTGGCGCTCAGCAAGATCTGTTGATGGATGTTTACCAGCCAAAAGGAGATAGTCTCTCAAAAAGACCCGTTTTGGTACTTGCGTTTGGAGGAAGTTTTATTGGGGGAGATAGAAAGCAGCTTTCAGAGATCGCCATTGAAATGACGAAACTCGGATATGTAAGCGTTTGTATTGATTACAGGTTATTAAGTTTCAGTCAATTACCATTTGACTCAGTAAAAGCATTAGATATTGCCATAAAAGCATCTACAGATATGAAGGCGGCAATACGTCATCTCCGAAAGGACGCAAATACTGAAAATAAATTTAGGATTGATTCAGACTTTATTTTAGCAGGTGGCGTATCCGCTGGAGCAATTACAGCTATACAGGCAGCATATTTTGATGCGTCAGACAATACTGAAAGCCAAGTCCAAGCTGCTATTGCCAAAAATGGAGGTGTAGAGGGAAATTCGGGCGATGCAGAAAATCTTAGCTATTCATCCAAAGTACAAGGTGTAATCAATATGTCGGGAGCCATTTACAGGCTATCTTATATAGATAGTGGTGAGCCTCCTATTATAAGTATTCACGGAGACGCAGATGCTGTAGTGCCATATGCATATGATGTAGTTAGGGTTTTTGGAATTCCTATCATTCCCTTACATGGCAGCTCAGAGATAGATAAAAGAGCCAAGGAAATGGGCTTAAAGTCCTCCTTCAAGACTGTAATAGGTGGTGGTCATGAGGATATTTATACAGATGTTAGTTTTGCCGCAGAATTTGAATCATTCAGAAATGCCGTGTACCAATTTAATAAAGAGATACTTTGCCAATAAAGATTTATATATTTATTACCATTTATTTTAATACTAACAAATGGTTTCTTAATTTTGAGCTTTAATTATTTTAGCATGCTAAAGCATTTTTTCATCATTTTGATTTACATATTTGTAATGAGTTGTAAATCAGATAAGACTACAACGGAAGTTTCTTCAGGAGACCCTGAAATTGATATGATATCTTCTGAAATTGAAAAAAACCCTACGGACTCAAAATTATATTTCAGCCGAGGACAAAAATATTATGATAAGGCATCTTATGAAAATGCCATCATTGATATCAAAAAAGCCATCAGTATTGATTCGTTAAATCCTGATTTTTACCACTTACTTTCCGACTCATATCTTGATTATTACAATAGTAAAGAAGCTGTTAATGCCATGATGCAAGTCTTGGCTATATATCCCGAGAGAGTGCCATCCTTACTAAAACTTGCCGAATTGAAGTTCATTCTAGAAGATTATGACTCTTCCATTCTTACTATCAATGAGGTAGTTCGTATCGACCCACAAAATGCAGAAGGATACTTTATGTTGGGTATGAATTTCAGGGCACTCGGAGAAAAAGAAAGAGCACTTAATAGTTTTCAGACAGCGGTAGAGATGGATAGTGGGCTTACAGATGCATGGATGATACTTGGTGAAATGTATGAGGAGAAAAAGGATCCGAAAGCAATTAAGTTTTACGAGAGTGCCGTACTTAGCAACCCAAAATCCATGCAAGCTTTACATGCGAAAGCATTTTACTTCCAAAATAATGGTGATCTACCGCAAGCACAAGAAATATATAGAAACATCATAGTTACCGACAAGAATTATGCTGAAGCTTACCTAAATTCAGGATTATTATACATGGATTCGGATTCTATTAGTAGAGCATACGAACAGTTTGATCTTTTGACGAGTGTAGCGCCTACCAATTATTTAGGATTTTATTACCGAGGTATAGTCAACGAAAAAAAAGGTAATAAAGATGCTGCCAAAAAAGACTACGAATCGGCATACAATTTGAACAACCAAGATAAAAGAGTGCAAGAAGCACTCCTTTCACTTAAAAACCAATAACAATTTTCATTTACAAACAAATTCAAATAAGATGAGTAATTTTTCTAAAGTAGTAGCAGGTGTTATCCGATGGGGTAGCTGGGGTGCGAAACTGTCATCTGCAAAGATGGCTACCATGATAAGTTCATGTGTTGAGCACGGTGTTACTACATTTGATCATGCAGACATCTATGGAAATTACACTACAGAGAGAGAATTTGGTGATGCGCTTATCATAAGTGGTGTCCCAAGAGAGCAGGTCCAGTTGATCACCAAATGTGGCATTATAAAGCCATGTAGTGAAAAACCAGGCTTCCAAATCTCTCATTACAACACTTCCAAAAGACATATTCTCGAATCTGTGGAGCAGTCTCTTGACAATCTTAATACCGATTATATCGATGTATTAATGATCAATAGACCAAGTCCCGTGATGAATTATGAGGAAATGGCGGAAGCTTTTCAAATTTTAGCAGAATCCGGCAAAGTAAAACAATTTGGTGCGGTAAACTTTTCATCCGCTCAATTAAGTGCATTTAGTAGATATTTTCCTATCATGTCCAATCAAGTAGAGTTATCTATGACACACCTTGCACCATTGCAAGATGGCACCATAGATACTTGTATGGAACATCAGATAGTACCGATGTCTTGGTCTCCACTGGGTGGCGGCTCGATTTATACCAACACAAAAGCAGGTAAAAAATTGGAATTAAGACTCCAAAAATTAGCTGATAAGTATGGTTGGTCACTTTCAGATATGGCTTTGTTGTTTTTGATGTATCACCCTGCAGGTATCATCCCCGTAGTCAATTACTCAAAAGCAGACAAAATCAAAGAATCAGTAGAACTGCTAGATGTCGTAATCAGCAATGAACAATGGTTCGAAATATTAATCGCTTCTACAGGCGAAGAGCTTCCTTAAAGAAGTCAAAAATCAAGCTGAACATAATTAATAAATGGCTGTTATCTTTAGATGACAGCCATTTTAGTTTCATTTATACTCATTACTTTGGTCAATGTACTTGCTTACATTTGGGCCTACAAAAACCAGAGCGACCACCTTACTGACATTAGCTATAGTGCTTGTTTTATCGCTGTTGTATCCTATTTCCTGTTTTTTGAAGGTGATTTATCTTTAGGGAGAATAGTTCTTTCATTAATGGTAATTGTATGGGGCCTTAGGCTAGGTGGGTTTTTATTCTATCGTATTCACAAGATGGGAAAAGATATTCGGTTTGATGCTTTTAGAGATAGCAAGTCGGGTTTCCTTAAGTTTTGGATACTTCAGTCTTTTAGCATTTGGATCATAGTACTTCCTACCATGGTAGGTCTTGCTAAAGATTTGGAAGAAATAAATATCTACGCATTACTACTTTGGGCCTTGGGTATTTCTATTGAATCCGTTGCAGATTGGCAAAAATTTTCATTTAGAAACAGCTCTCAACCCAAGGGCGCATTCATTGATTACGGCTTGTATAAATATATCAGACATCCTAATTATCTAGGCGAAATCATAGTGTGGTCATCCATATTTTGGTACGTATCTCCACATTTAAGTGGCTTAGAATGGGCAAGTATCATTAGTCCTATTTGGGTGATTGTACTATTAATTTGGATCAGCGGCATACCATTGATAGAACTTACAAATGTAGATAAATACAAAGGAAATCATCAGTTTGATGCCTACGTTAAAAGAACATGGAGACTTTTGCCAGGTATTTATTGACTATTTGTAAAACCGAAAACTCCTGACGCCTCTCTTATTTTTAACCGTAATAATATAGATACCCATAGGATCAAGATTATGTAGACTAATCACTTTTTCATGATCAGATGCGGGTACATAATGTCTTTCCAAAACTCTACC
>JBBRJL010000080.1:0-8503 GCA_038219375.1 Chitinophagales bacterium
GGGCAGAAGTTTTAGAAAAATTAATTTCATACATAAAGGACAAAACATCAAAAGACGAAATCATCAGATTGAACTTCATTTGCACCCACAATTCACGTAGAAGCCACTTATCGCAGATATGGGCACAGACCATGGCCTACCTCTTTGGTATCAAAAACGTAAACTGTTACTCAGGAGGAACAGAAGCCACAGCTATGTTTCCAAAAGTAGCGGAAACATTATCGCATCAAGGATTTGATATATTAAAATTGTCAGAAACACCCAATCCTGTGTATGCTGTAAAATATGCAAAAAACGAATATCCCGTCATTTGCTTTTCTAAGGATTACAACCACGCATTCAATCCTGTGAGTAATTATGCAGCTATTGTGACTTGCAACTCTGCCGATGAAGCTTGTCCGATTGTTTGTGGTGCAGCAGCAAGATTTCCAGTCAAATATGATGACCCCAAAGTGTTTGACGGTACAGAACTAATGGATGCCAAATATGCAGAACGCAGTTTGCAGATAGGGGAGGAGATGTGGTGGGTATTTAAATCAATAATCTAATCATCCTTTCTTAATTGAAAAGTATTCCCACTTAATATACTATACCATTTACCCATTAACTTAAAATTTTACTTTTGATTTTTATCTTGATTATTTTATAATTGCCACTGTTTATTCGTTTTGCCATTTTGTTTTTTTTACTTTTACATTTGTCCATATATTGCCAAAATATCACCAATATAGTCACTGATATCATGTGTAAACCACTTGAAGGCGCTAATATCGTATGGAAAAATAGTAATGAAGGCAGTGATGATTCCATAGCTTACTTCATTATCTAGAAGTTTGCCGAAAAGTGGTAATTGTGAGGCAGGATTTACCTTTTGTACCTACACACAAATGTAGCGCCAATACTTCCTACAGCGTACCTAATGATCAATGGCAATTTGACTTAACCTACCGATGGGTGGGAACTAAAAGACTAAAATCCACCGCTAACTATCCGTTGCAATACCGCCTTCCTAACGTGTCATAACCTCATCAGCAAATCGATTTGCAGATCACCCGTAGATGGAAAGACGAACAGCTATATGGTGGTATCGAAAACATCTTTGATTTCCCTCAGGAGTTTCCTATCCTAGGGTACGATAAGCCTTTCGGCCAATATTTTGATCCGGCCTTCCATGGGGGACCGACCAAGGGTAGAGAATTTTATTTGGGCGTTAGGAATAGTGTAAAGTGAGAAAGAGCTTGCAAAATATGGACTATATTTTATGAAAATTACTATATTTTATTGTACTTTTGACCCTTTAGAATCTCATTTTAGATGTTTAGGTATTAGAATATTTGACAAATGGAACTGACAAAAGAGCAATATGATATTATCAATTCGACTGGAAACATTAAGATAAATGCTGTTGCGGGTTCAGGCAAAACTACGACTGTAATCGAATACGCAAAGACAAGACCAAAGACCAGCAAGATACTATATTTAGCATTCAATAAATCCGTAAAACTCGAAGCAGCAAGGAGATTTTCTGATAAAGGACTTGATAATGTAAAAGTGGAAACAGCCCATTCTCTCGCTTATCGACACATCGTTTTTCAAAACGGTTACAAGGTAAGATCGCAAGGGTATAAGACAAATGAAATTGTAGAACTTCTGAACCTTCAAGGCAATGAAGAAAAGCACACAGAATACATCATTGCCAACCACATAAATAAATTCATTGCTTTTTTCTGTAATAGTGACAAACAAAAGGTTCAGCAATTAAACTATCTTGACACTATAACGGACCAGAAAGCCAAAATTTTTGTATCATCTTTTTACGACTATATTGTTTCACAGGCAAGGCTTTTCCTGAGTAAAATGAATAAGGGAGAAATAGAAATAACCCACGACTTTTACCTTAAAAAATTTCAACTCTCTAATCCAAAACTACCTTACGACTACATACTTTTTGACGAAGGTCAAGACGCGTCACCTGCGATGCTTGATATATTCTTCAAGCAAGGGGCAACAAAAGTTATTGTGGGCGACACGCACCAGCAGATTTACGGATGGCGTTTTGCCGTAAACTCATTAGAAAAAGCAGATTTCAAAACCTATCACCTTTCCACGAGTTTTAGGTTCAGTCAAGATATTGCAAATCTAGCTATGGGAGTTTTAAAATTAAAAAAACACCTTGATAAGCACGAAACCATTCCGATTATAGGCATGGGGAATAGTACGGAAATAAAATCCAAAGCCGTGCTTGCCAGAACCAATCTTGGACTATTGTTAAAAGCAATTGAATATGTAACAGAAAAGAAAAATGTTAAACATATTTACTTTGAGGGAAATATAAACTCCTACACGTACGCAGAAGAAGGCGCTTCTCTTTATGACGTTCTAAATCTTTACAATGAAAAAAACCATCTAATAAAGGACAAACTCATCAAGGCTATGAAAGACCTAGACGAATTGGAAGATTATATCGAAATGACGGAAGATGTTCAACTTGGAATGATGGTGGAAATTGTCAAAGAATATGGAAACAAAATACCTGACATCATCAAAACAATCAAAGAAAAACACGTGGAAAATGACGATAAAGAAAAGGCAGAAATGATTTTCTCCACAGTCCATCGGTGCAAAGGAATGGAATACGATTCCATTCAATTGGTAAACGACTTCATTTCAGAAGAAAAATTAGAAAAGCTAAAAGAAGACAAAACCACCGAAGAAATAAATACCACCAAACTGAATGAAGAAATAAATTTGCTCTACGTTGCAGTAACTCGAACAAAAAATAGTATTCACATTCCTGAAACATTAATGCCATCTGACTTTCCGAAGTCTCCACAAATTCACTTATTGAAAGTCGAGAGTGCGGAAGAAAAGAAACACCAAAGAACCATTGCAACAACACATAAAACAAATAAAAATGACAATAGGATAGAAAAGTCATATTCATTTGATGACGTACGAACCATACATAAAGATGCTTATAAACCGTGGACACCTGAACTTGACGATGAGCTTACCGTAATGTTTTGTGAGGGTGTTAATATAATGGATATGGCTAAACAATTCGGGCGGACCAAAAGTGCCATTTCGTTAAGAATTAAGAGATTAGACCTTGAAGAACTTTATGGGTAGCGGAAGCAATGCTTCAACCGACGAGAAAGTAAAAATAATTCCATCCTTTTCCATTTTCTTTTTATATTTGACACAGAATAGCAACTTGCATTTATAAACCTGAATAAAATGCATTGATAATCAATGGTTTGTGAAGAAGGATCTAAAAAAATGCTGTGTAAATAAATGAATTAATAAGCAATCTTAAAAAATCTTAATTCAATAATAAAAACAATATTTATGATAAAATCATGGTTATCACATTACTAATTTCACTTGTGTAGGTAGGATATGCACAAGAAGAAATAGCGTTAAATAAATTTATTTTAGGATGCTCAATTAATTTCAGTATTCAGAATAATACTTATCCGCTATCAAGTTTGTCTATTAATTCAGGGTTTGGAGGGATTTATTCAAATAATATAAATGATACTAAAAACTCAACTTTTGCTTTCTCTCCTTATGTTGGTAAGGAAATTAATGCTCATTTATTAGTAGGATTACAATTTGACTATCGGAAACGAAAGTATGAGGAAGAAAATTCTTTTGGATTCGGTCAACCCAATACGGTTGATTTTGTGAGGCAATCTAATCAATTTGGAATAGGGTTGTTCTCTAGGCACACTTTAAATCCAAATCATCTATTTAATTTTTATCTTCAACCATATTTTGAATATAACATACTCAATGAAAAACGAAGTCAAGACGCAAATATAACTCAAGAAGAAAAGGCAAGTTTTATTGAATTGGGCGTGGGGATGGGTGTTCTTTATAACATTAATAACAGAATGCGAACAACATTAAGAATAGGTGGACTAAATTATGTCAGTGGTAAATGGGAAATAGTCAATTCTGTCACAGAAAAGGATTTCAGTTCATTTGGGATGAATATAAACCTTGCAACAATATTTTTTGGATTTGAGATGAAATTATAAAATGGGAATAGGCAAAATACAATCGACGCGTGGAGTCTAAATTTTCAATCCCAAAATAATACATCCCGCTAAAGCATTACAAGTTTTGTAACACCATAATCATAAAATCAAAAAGTATTAAAAACGGGTATTGAAGATCCTAGTTGTCGAAGGCTGCGACTTCATTGTTGACTAGAGGAAGGTGGAAGAATTTTTTTTACAATATAGATGTGAAAATCTGATGGATATTTAATTCAATTGAAATTTATCTTTACCTTTGTTTAACATTTAAATTTAGATTATGAATTCAATTAGACTTTCTTTTTTAATTTTAGCTATTTTGTTTTTAACTTCTTGTGAAAAGGAAGATAAATTGGTGTCTAATGAAGTGCTTGAGCATACATTATCAGGAGAGTGGAAGATTGTAAGTTATCAGATGCCAAAATACGGTTTAGGAATTTATAACCAAGGGAATTTGATATTTCAAGATACTTTATTGACAGATGTAGGTTCACTTTATATTCCGAAATTTAATGCTGATGACTTAAACTTACGCAAACAAATACTAAAGCCATTAGACTTTTATTTAAACGTTGGTGAAGAAAAGTTTCTCCACGTCATCGAATATTTAATACCTAGAGAAAATGGCGTATTTATAGCATTCAGATCTAAGTACACTAGTTCCGAAACAGAATCTGAAAAATTTGTTACTTCGTCACGCATATTTCATCGGAATGTAGAAGTCATTTTCGAATCTGAAAATCGTATTATTGTAACAGGAGCTTCTATCAATGATGGTAGTGACAACATGATATTGGAGAGAAAATAATAGGCACACCTTCACCACAATACTTCGTACCTTAAAGACGGTAGGCATTTTAAATTAAAATAAATTTTTCAATGACTTTATTAGGTTTTAATTAGTCTTTCTCCATCACTACGTCGGATAAACGCGCATCTTAATGCCCATTTTATACTGTTTTTGTCGATTTACATTTTTTTAATATATTGTTAACATGTAGAATCGCATCTTTGCGCTAAATTTAGGAATGATGATGCAAAAAATGAAAACAAATTTCTTATTACTATTACTGATTGCTTTGGGATCTACATCTTTAGTTGCGCAAGAAAAATTTACAGTCAGTGGAACCATCAAAGATAAAAAGACGGGCGAAACGCTTATCGGGGCTTCGGTACAATTAAAGAATTTTTTGAATGTAGGCGCTGTCACCAATGAATATGGTTTTTATTCTCTTCAGATTCCCAACGGCAAACAAGAAGTTATTTTTTCATATCTCGGTTATAATACCATTGTTGCTAAACTGGAATTGTTAAAATCCACAGTATTTGATGTCTCCATGGATGATTCTGTCGTATTGGATGAAGTTGTGATCAGTGCCGAAAGACAAGATGACAATCTCACAAAACCTGAAATGGGAGTAGAAAAACTTAATATGAGTGATATTGCCAAGATTCCTGTTCTTTTTGGAGAAAAAGATGTTTTAAAAACGATCCAATTACTGCCGGGTATCAAAAGTATCGGTGAAGGCAGTAGTGGCTTTAGTGTACGTGGAGGCGCAACGGACCAGAACCTTATTTTGCTAGACGAAGCACCCGTATATAATGCGTCTCACTTACTTGGATTTTTCAGCACTTTCAATAGTGATGCAATAAAAGATGCGACCATCATCAAGGGAAACAGTCCTGCACAATACGGAGGCCGATTGTCTTCAGTGCTTGATGTAAAGATGAAAGAAGGAAATAATAAAGATTATTCCGTAAGTGGAGGATTGGGATTGATCAGTAGTAAGGTCAGTATTGAAGGACCTATCCAAGAGGGTAAATCTTCTTTCTTTATATCAGGTAGACGTACTTATGCAGATGTATTTTTGAAATTAACAGAAGATTTCAAAGATAGTAAACTATATTTTTATGATCTCAATGCCAAAGCCAATTATAGGATTAACGAAAAGAATCGGGTATTTCTGTCAGGATATTTTGGTCGTGATGTGCTTGGATTGGGGGATAGTTTTGGTATAAATTGGGGAAATGCAACGGGTACACTCCGATGGAACAGTATTCTGAATGAAAAATTATTTTCAAATACTTCACTGATTTATAGCAATTACGATTACAATATAAGTCTCTCAAGTGGTGAATCCGATTTTAATATCAACTCCAATATCAAAGACTATAACATCAAACAAGATTTTTCTTACTTTGCTAATCCTACGAATTCTATTAGATTTGGTTTTCAGGCCATACATCATACCATTACGCCAAGTTCTTTCTCAGGTACAGTCAATAGTAATGAACCACAAGTAGGACGCCAAGCATGGGAAAATGCCATCTATTTTAATAATGTGTACAAACCATCTGATAAATGGAGTATCGACTATGGTGTGCGTGCATCTGGGTACATTATCTTGGGTGGTGATACCTACAACATTTATGACAAAGGCGTGCGAACTGAATCTATAACATTGGCAAGTGGAGAAGTCGGCAAAACCTATTATACGATTGAGCCGAGATTGACACTCAACTACCGACTTTCTAATACCAAAAGTATAAAAGCTGGTTATGCCCGAAATTCTCAGCATCTTCACTTACTCAGCAACTCTACAGGAAGTAATCCTACAGACCAATGGATAGGCAATAGTTATAATATCAAACCAGAATTGGCCGATCAAATAAGTTTGGGCTACAGTCAAAATTTTGAAGACAACCAATACGAATTTGGGGTAGAGACTTACTACAAGGCTATGCAAAACCAAGTCGATTTCAAAGATGGAGCAGACCTACAGACTTCACCTGATGTGGAGAGCGAGCTCTTATTTGGTCAGGGACGAGCTTATGGGCTTGAGATGATCATCAAAAAGAAATCCGGCAAGTTTACGGGTTGGCTAAGTTATACCTTGTCTAAGACCGAACGTAAAATAGATGGTATCAATGACAATAATTGGTACAATGCCCGTCAGGATCGAACACATGACGTATCCATCGTAGGTACCTATACGTTGAATAAAAAGTGGTCTCTTTCGGGCGTATTTGTCTATAACACGGGAAATGCAGTCACTTTTCCCACAGGCAAGTACAATCTAAACGGTAACACCATCTATCAATACAGCAGTCGAAATGCCGACAGAATGCCTGCTAATCATAGATTGGACATCAGCGCTACCTACGATTTTAAGAAAAAAGGCAAGTATGAGAGTTCCCTCAATTTTGGTGTGTATAATATTTATGGCCGCGAAAATGCATTTACCATTACATTCAGAGACAATGAGCTGGACCCTACGAAAACAGAAGCATTGCAAACATCGTTGTTCAGATGGGTGCCAAGTGTTTCTTATAACTTTAAGTTTTAATGTACCGGCAACGATAACAATCTTTAAAAAATGTCTAATAAAAAATATAGTATGAAATTATTAATATTTGTTTTTGCACTTGTGATCTTCTTTACAAGTTGCGAGAAGGTGATTGAACTGGATTTATCAACCGCTGATGCGAAATTGGTCATAGAAGGAAATATCACCAATCAGGCAGGACCTTACTTCGTAAAACTGACCAAAACATTGCCTTTTGATCAACCTAGTATCTACCCCGGTGTTGCTGGAGCCACAATTACGATTTCAGATAACACAGGCGTAAAAGACACATTGGTGTACACTGACAAAGGCATCTATCTTACGACTACCTTGCAAGGAATCGTAGGAAGAACCTATACACTTAAAGTCGTTTCTGAAGGAAAAACCTATGAAGCTAAGAGTACAATGCCCGCATTTGTTCCTTTAGACACTATCCGTATTTCTTCTTTCACTTTTGGTGGCCAAGAGCAAAAATTTCTTATTCCTGTTTATACTGATCCAAAAGAGTTGGGCAATAATTATAATTTTAGATTGATCGTAAATGATACTCTTGATAAATCCTACATCACTTGGAATGACAATACCAATAATGGTGTACCCAATCAGAGACCTTTGGGGCGAAGCGATAGCAATTTCAAAACGGGTGACGACGTCTTCTTGGAAATGCAGTGCGTGGATTTGAGTGCATTCAATTACTATTTTACACTAGCGGAGCTCGCAAATGGCGGAGCAGGTGGCGGCATCACTCCGTCCAATCCACCAAATAATATTTCAGGTGGCGCTCTTGGACTGTTTTCAGCACATACATCTCAGGTCAAGGAAATCAAAATTCCTTAATGCCCAAGTATGAGCCGGTCAAAAACAACTCAGTTGTAGTAATTATCTAATAGATTTAACATCGTTGGATCTTAATAAAGGTAATCGTTTTGCGTAGTTATTTTTTCTCATCAAGAAAACAATGCTCCCTTATCCATTTTATTTTTACATTTGCTACCGATAGTTAAATAGCAAAACCAAAATAATCTCGATGACTGGAATTAATAACGCCGTTAATTGGAAAAAAATTTGGCTTTACATTTTGATTGCTTTTGCTTTTTGTTGGACAATAGCCTT
>JBBRJL010000081.1:0-8479 GCA_038219375.1 Chitinophagales bacterium
GGTATAATCAAATAGTAATTCTCCCTCTGACTGTATGACTCTGATTTTGCCACGTTTCTCATCTTTTAATATTTTGCAGCCTATAGCGTTTGTTTCTTTTTTTTGAATTTTATTTTCATCTGATTTTTGAGACGACTTCGCATCTATAATATAGGAACTTATATCTATTCTTAGTTCATCTGCAAGTGATTTCATTTTGTCTGCCCGACTATCTGCATTCTGATCAATAAGTTTTTCAACGGATTTAATTTGAGAAGTAGATTTAGCATATTGATTGCTTGAATCCTTCAATTTTGATTTTAAATCATTTATTTCTGTGTTAATTGTTTTGGCAACTTCCTTATTTTTGTTTAGTTTGGCTTGTGATAGCTCGAGTTCTTTACCAGATATTTGTTTGCTTATATTTTCTACTGACAATAGATGTTCGATCTCGTTTGATTTGGCTTTATTGAGAAGTACTTTAATAGCCATCCTTTGTTTTTCATCTATTTCGTACTTTTCTACTTTCGGAGCAGTTAATGGGTTAAATTCAGTGATTAGCATACCTGATGTATCTTCTGTAATCGATTTTTTTTCTGTAACCCAAGTTCCATCATCGTACAAAAGGATTTTTTGACCTGAAGTTGTCATGATACTTTTCTGAGCAGATATTTGGTCAAAAGCTACAGAAACCAAGAAAATCAAACATAATTTATTTACGTTCATACTCAACAACATAAACTTTTAGGAAAAAAAATAATCACAAAGATAGCAAACCATCACGAAATTTCAACATACAAAGGGCTTATTGGAAAAATGAGCGGTAAATCATCTTATATTTTACCAAAATAATTTGTTAAAGTATTTATTTATATCCAAACCAACCGAACAATCTTTTAATAATCACGCTACCACCTATCACTTACATCCAAATACTTCATCAGCATTTTCAGATCAATTCGTCAATTGAAATTACTAGTATATCGAATATTTTAAGGTGGATGAAACTAAACTACCACTTATTTGGGTTTAAAAGGTATTATTTGTAATTTTGTAAACCAGTAATAAAATATATGTCAGAAAATAAATTAAGTAACAGAACAGAAAGTACTAATTCCATTATTAAAAATCATATGATTTGGTCTATGGGAGCAGGCTTTATTCCCGTACCGATAGCTGATTTATTTGCGGTGAGTGCCATTCAGTTGGATATGATCAGGCAAATGTCCAAGCTGTATGAAATTGATTTTAAACAGACTGAGGGCAAAGCGATAATCACGGCATTGACAGGATCAGGACTCGCTCGCCTAGGCGCAAGGGCTGTCAAGTTTATACCTGGAGTAGGCTCGATCTTGGGGGGGATTACCATGTCTGTGCTTTCTGGGGCATCTACTTTTGCCTTGGGCGAAGTATTCAAAAAACATTTTGAGACTGGCGGTACTTTCCTAGATTTTGATCCGGGAAGGCTTAAGAATTATTATAATGAAAAATTTGAAAAAGGAAAAGAAATGGTAGCTGAGTTTCAGAAAAAAAATGAGACTCAAGCCAAAACAGCCGATGCATCTACGGCAATCGATAAGCTTAAAGATCTAGTAGAGATGAAGCAAAATGGCGTTCTTACCGATGAAGAATTCGAAACTATGAAGAAAAAAATCATTGAATCATAAGTCACATATTGATATCCTTCATAAAAAAATATTATTTAGACGCGTATATTCACCTGTCAATCTGTACTTCAGCGTTGACAGGTTTTAGTTTTTATGCCTTATCTATTGACATTGGTTGGAGTTATATTGCATTCGTAGGCACAGCTACTTTCCTACTTTACAACTATCATGAACTCTTGACTTACACTCAATACGAGTGGAAGAAATGGCTATCTACTAATGCGGCTCTTTTACCTGCCATTTTGGTATTGGGATGTGTACTATTGATTTTGGGCCTGATTAAGACTATTTGGCTTCCTCTGACTCTAGCGACAATAGGCTGTTTACTTTATTTTGTACCTATAATGAAGAAAAATAATAGAACATTCAGAGACCTAACTTGGATGAAAATCTTCTTGATAGGATTCGTTTTTTCTATGATTACAGTGGTTATTCCTGCATTTTCTGCTACCTATTCATGGCATGAGATAATCTTGCTAGCGCTCTCTAAATTGCTTTTTATATCGGTTTTGGCACTGTCATTTGATATTGGAGATATGCTGACTGATGAAGATCAAAAGACTATGACACTTCCAAATGTATTGGGTATAAAAAAAGCTAAATGGATAGGTACGTTCTTATTATTTTGTGCATCAATGATCGAAATATATCTAGCCAATATCTTTATCCTTGAGTTTCCTGCTTTAGTTATTATGATGATTACCTACTTTCTTTCGTGGATTGTATTGTGGCAGTCTTCAAACTCGAAATCAAAGTATTTTTATTTGTTCGTGGTTGACGGATTGATAGGGTTACCGTTTCTCCTTAGTTTTTTATAAAATAGAGGACATTATATTTTAGATCATTGTCCAAATCGCACAATTGATGTTAATTCTGCATTAAACTTATGTGTATTTTATTGATGCCCATTGACATGTACCATTTTTGCATGTAAATTGCATAATAAAATGAGTATTTATGGAATGGCGCAAATTTAATGGTCAAAAAATAGACCTTTCTGTCGAAGAGATGGTAGAAGAAGCTATATGTAGAGAATTAAATTTAGGTCATCGACTTAAAATATGTATTGGTTCTGACTCACAGGTCAAAGGTAACACTACTGAGTTTGCTACAGTTATCGTCTTCTTGAGAGAAAAAAAAGGCGGATTCATTTTTTTTAGTAATGAAAAGACAACGGCCAAAATGTCTATCAAAGAAAGGATGATAAGAGAAGTCTCTAGTTCCGTACAACTTGCATACCAATTATGTCATATTCTAGACAAGTATAATGTAGCACTAGAAGTACATGCCGATATAAATACCGATCCCACATTCAAGTCCAATGTGGCACTCAAGGATGCGATGGGTTACATATTGGGAATGGGATTTGTTTTCAAAGCTAAACCTGATGCATTTGCTTCATCTTGTTGTGCAGATAGATTAGTACAGTGATTTATTTGGGCAGGTAGAAGGGCTTTAGTAAGGCTTCTAAATTTATTTATTAATGAACTGTACAACAAAGGTATAGAACCTGAAAAAGTAATACTATTTGTTTCTTAGGCAAATGGTGAAATTCATCAGTATAGTGATATTGATATAGCTGTATGGAGTCATAAATTCATAGGTGAAGGTATGATAGACTTCAAATTCATCAAACCAATATTACGAAAGTTTCCAAATATTAATATCAAAATGTATCTTTCGAGCTCAATTGCTGATTCCTTTGATCAATTTATAAGCGTGATAGAAAAAACAGGTAGAACAAGTGATCTTGCTGCATCTTCATTGAGACATCAAAAACTCCAATCTATTGTTTCTTAAAATTGTCTGGAAATCGTCTCCTGTGATAAACTCTCCACCTAGACTTTGGAGATATGGGTTGGGTTGTTGACAATCTATGACATGGTATCCTTCATTTGCTAAGCGTTTTGCTAAAGTAATAAACCCAAACTTCGAGGCATTACTTCTAAGACTAAACATAGATTCGCCAAAAAAAACCTTTCCCAGTTTTACGCCATACAGACCGCCTACGAGCTGCTCACCTTCCCATACTTCTACAGATGTCGCATAGCCCAAATCGTGTAGTTTAGTATATGAATTTACTATATTTTCATTGATCCAAGTGCCTTCCTGCCCATGTCTAGGAGAATGTTGGCAATATCGTATGATATCTTCAAAGTGTTGATCGTAGGTGACTTGAAATTTATTTTGATTGAAGTAAGCATTCATACTTTTTGCTACTTTGACTTTTTCGGGGAAAATTACAAATCTTGGTTTTGGACACCACCAAATGATTGGTTCGTTGTCATTGTACCATGGAAATATTCCATAATGGTAAGCCAAAAGTAACCTTTCAACAGACAAATCTCCTGATATTGCCAATATTCCTGTGGGTTTTACTACATCAGGATGCGGGAAAGATATTTGTTTGTCAAGAAAATAGTACATAAGATGGTACATTTGATTCACAAAAAAAGGTGGTCAACGAATCGCAACCACCTTTTCTGAAAAGTATATTTTTGTATAATATTAATCTTCTACTAATGACTCTATCACTGCTGATAGACCTCGATCTACAAGTGCATCTTTCATTGGTTTTAATACTGACATTGTACCTGTTTTAACAGATGCCTTACCTTTGAAGTGTACCAAAATGGACAATTGTTCTGACTGTTCGTGGCTGTGATTACAGACTTCCATAAAACATTGAATCACCCAATCAAAGGTATTGTAATCATCATTGTACACAATTATTTGCGATCTTTCACCTGTAGAAATATCATCTTCTACAAGTATGTCCTCGAATTCGTCAAATTTTACGCCTGTATTCATTGATGCCATGTGATTATTGTTAATCTAAAAGTTTTAACTATTGAACCTCTTTTAAAGTTTCATTTATAGCCACAAAATTAGGAAGTTCTCTTGCATCTTCCAAAACTTCTGCGTATCTTATTTTTCCTTCTTTATCCACAACGAAAGCTGAGCGCTTAGAAACGCCTTTCATACCAAGTACATATTCGTCATAAAGTGCTCCATAACTTGCTGAAACATCTTTATTCCAGTCTGACAAAAGTGGAAAATTAAATCCTTGCTCAGATTTAAATTTTTCTAAAGTAAATAATGAGTCTACCGAAATAGCCAAAACCTCAGCATTTAGCGATTCATAATCCGATTTATTATCTCTTATTGAACATAATTCTGTGGTGCAAACACCTGTGAAAGCTAACGGGAAAAAGAGAACTACGACATTCTTTCCTGCGTAATCGCTCAATGAGACATCTGACTTATCACTTGCTTTTAGCGTGAATGAAGGCGCTGTCGATCCTATTTGAATACTCATAGATTCTATTTTTTATATTGGTTAATTTAAAGAAGGTAACAATTTGGGTTTAATAATGTTTTAAAATAGCTTCTAAAATGCAATCGACTGATCATTCTAAAATCTTACTTCGATGAATACAGAAATGACTCATAATTGTCCGCTTTGCTTCTCCGAGAGAACGGAATTATTTTACCAGAAAACAAAAAATCATTATCAGTGTGACCAATGTATGGGGATATTTATGGATGAAGCCCAAAGATTATCGCCCGAAGACGAATTCAAGAGATATAATACGCACCAAAATGATGTTCATGATTTAAGATATCAAAATTTTGTATCACCCATTACATCATCTATACTGCGTGATTTTACATCTTCAGATGATGGTTTGGATTTTGGTGCAGGTCCTGGTCCTGTTACTTCAAAAATCCTTAAGGATAGTGGTTATAATGTGGCTTTGTATGACCCGTTTTATCATAACGATCCAAGTGTTTTGGAAAAAAAATATGATTACATCGCTTGTTGTGAAGTGATAGAACATTTTTATCATCCAAACAAAGAATTTCAGCTGCTCAAAAGTCTATTAAATCCCAATGGCAAGTTGTATTGTATGACCTGTTTGTATCATGACGGCATTAATTTTGATGCGTGGAATTATAAAAATGACTTAACCCACGTATTTATTTATCAAGCAGAGACTACGCACTGGATTAAGAAAAATTTTGGGTTTTCTGATGTCACCATTGATAATAGATTAATCACTTTCGAGATGTGACACTTTTTGAAAATTTCTAAACTTTCTCCTTATATTTTCCTTTACTTTTTCTAATATTTACCGCTACTACTTTATATTCAGGACACATGGCTTCACTATCATGTTCGTCTGAAGTGATATTGTTTAGCATTACTTCTGGGAAATGAAAAGTACTGCTCAATACACCTGGTTTTACTTGATCTGTTATTCTTGCTTTGATGTCCACTTTACCCCTTGGTGACTCTACACATACCATATCACCATCTTTGATGAAATGCTGCGCTGCATCTTTTGGATTTATGAGGATGACATCTTCTGTAAGTATATGAACATTGCGTGTTCGTCTTGTCATCGTACCCGCATTATAGTGCTCTAATTCACGGTTGGTTGTGATGATGTATGGATAGTTTTTGCTGTGTTTTTGCAACTCACCACTTTCTATCCAGTCAAAAAAATGAAATTTACCTTTGCCATGTTTGAACGTTTCAGTATGTAAGATTTTGGTATCTGTACCGTCAGCTTGTACGGGCCACTGTTTTCCATTGCTACCTAGATTATCCCAAGTCACTCCAGCAAAAAACGGAACGATTTGAGCTATTTCTTTTAGTATTAAGTCGGGGTCGTAAGATGACTGTGCGTAGCCCATCACATTCATGATATCTGATATAATCTGTCCATCTGCCTTAGTCCCTGGAAGCGGTTCTACTACTTTTTGTACCTTCTGAATACGTCGTTCCCCATTGGTATATGTGCCACTTTTTTCGAGAAATGACGCACCGGGAAGGATCACAGTCGCATAATTTGCTGTTTCAGTCATAAAAAGTTCTTGCACTACCAGTAATTCTAGATTTTGCATGGCTTTGATTACTTTTTGGGTATTTGGGTCTGTTTGTACCACATCTTCTCCCATCAACCAAAGTGCTTTTAGTTTGCCATCGATACTTGCATTGAACATTTCGGGGATTTTGAGCCCTTTACTCTGAGGTATTTTGGTATTGTAAAACGCCTCATACTTTTTGTTTATCTCAGGATCATAAGCATTGAGGTATCCTGCCCCTTGATGTGGTTGGCATCCCATATCGGCGGCACCTTGTACGTTATTTTGCCCTCTGAGTGGATTGACGCCTACGCCTGGCCTACCTATATTTCCTGTGATCATGGCCAAGTCAGATATCAGCATAACCGTATGTGTTCCTTGTGTATGTTCTGTCACGCCTAATCCATGAAACGACATAGCATTTGGTGCTTTGGCATATGCGATAGCTGCTAAACGCACTAGTTTCTTGTCCACATCCGTAATTTGTGCCAGTTCATCTATGTCAAGCGAAAGTATCTGTTCTTTGAAAGCTAGATACCCTTCTGTGCGCTGTTCGATAAATCGGCTATCTTCCAGTCCTTCTGAGATGATATAATATAACATCATATTAAGCAGTGCAACATTGGTACCTGGCTTAAGGGCCAAGTGATAGGTGGCGTATCTGGCTATTTCGGTTCTTCTTGGGTCGATGACAATGGTCGCTTTACCTTTCATGGCAAATTGTTTGAGTTTTGCCCCTGTGACCGGATGGCCGTCTGTGGGATTGGCTCCTATGACCATGATACAGTCTGTATGTTTTAGATCTTCTATAGAATTGGTCGCAGCGCCAGTGCCGAATGCACGTTGCATACCAAGTGCCGTAGGCGAATGGCAGACTCTTGCACAACAGTCTATATTATTAGTACCGATGACTGCTCTGATGAACTTTTGCATAAGGTAATTTTCTTCATTTGTGCATCGTGCAGATGAGATACCTGCTATGGCATCGGGACCGTAATGGTCTTTTATATTTAATAATTTTTCTGCTATGAATGAATAAGCTTCGTCCCAGGTAGCAGGCGTCAGTACGCCATCTTTCCGAATCAAAGGTGTTGTAATTCTATCTGGGTGGTTATAGAATGAGAAAGCAAACCTTCCTTTTAGGCAGGTGTGGCCCTGATTGACTTCTGCATCATAAGGAGCACGGATAGATTTTACCTTATCGTTTACAACAGATACTTCCAGATTACAACCTACACCACAATAGGTACAAACGGTGCGTACTTTTTTATCCACTGCCACAGATTTGGATTCGAATACGTCAGAAATTGCTGAAGTAGGACAGGCTTGAGCGCAAGCACCACACGAAACACAATCTGACTCAAAAAAGCTAGTATCATTTCCTTTGACAATTTTTGAGTCAAATCCTCTTCCTGACATGCTGAGTACTAATTCACCTTGAACTTCATCGCAAGCGCGGACACATCGATAACAATTGATACATTTAGATAAGTCCATCGTCATGTAGGGGTGACTAAGGTCTTTTGTCCGGTTTAAATGATTTTTCCCTTCAGGATATCTTACATCACGTATACCTACACGGGCTGCAACGGTCTGAAGCTCGCAATTGTTGTTGACTTCGCAGGTCAGGCAGTCTAGTGGATGATCTGTGAGCACTAGTTCGATGATGTTTTTGCGAAGCTTTTTTATTTTTTCAGTATCTGTGTAAATAAAACTGCCGGGAATTACAGGTGTATGACAAGAAGCTTGGGTTTTGAGTGGACCATCTTCTGATAGGCCAACTTCCACGCTACATACTCTACACGAACCAAAAGGCTCGAGATTTGGTGCATCACAAAGGGTTGGTATAGCATCTTTTGACTTATGTCTTTTGACAAAAGATAAGATGGTTTCACCTGTTTTAAAGTCGAATGGTTGGCCGTTAATATAGGCGATTGTCGATATCTTATTGTAGGTCATGT
>JBBRJL010000082.1:0-8433 GCA_038219375.1 Chitinophagales bacterium
CCACGAGAAGTTAATCTTGATGCTTCAGCTCCAAGCCCGACTAAATAGGTAAGTACAGATGAAGCTCGTTTACTAGATAAATCAAGATTGACTGCTGAATCACCTACATTATCCGTGTGTCCACCTAATTCTATTTTTAATGAAGGATATTCTTTTAATAATTTGCTCAAATTTTCAAGCTCATATTTAGACATGTCACTTAACTTGTTTGAACCAGTTTCAAAAAAAACATGCTTCAATTGGATATTTCTGCTTGCTGTACCTGTTGTATCTGTAAGAAAACCTGAAATGTCAGATTTGAGTTCTCTTGACCTGGTCTTGATCTCGTAATCAAAAAGTTTCTTATCTTTATTGGGATCCTTATCTGTATTACGTATATTGGTGGCATAAAAAGACTTTTGTCCAGCTAACCACGTATCAAATTCCTCTCTTGTGACTACTTCCACTACCCTTCTCATAGAATAGTGACCTTTACCGCAAAGTTCTGCACAAGCCAACTCGTATTCAAAAGTTTCCCATCTTTGAGGACCTGTTGGGTCTTCAGGGTCTGCAGGTATTTGCCATTCAGGATAAGCTCTTAATTGTTCTCTAAATTCTTGTGTTGTTTTGACAGGTGTAAATATGAAAGATGTAGGTAATCCTGGCACCGCATCCATTTTAACCCTAAAGTGAGGTAAATAAAAATTATGAAGTACATCTTTTGACGTAATTCTTACTTTTACCAATGAATCTTTGGGGATCAAAATTTTATCAGTACCTCCCAATACTACGTCATCTAATGAATAATCATCGGTCCAGTCAATACCAAGAGAATTGCTTGCAGGATCTATCAATCTAAAATCTTTGTTCCCCAACTTTCCATCTGCACCTGGATATCTAATATCCCAAGCAAACTGTTGTCCAGTAGCTTCGATCTCAAGATATTGATCTTCTTCGGTCAAAGTTGGGAATATATTATTCCAAGCTATAAGACCATTTGCTACCAAATATGTCATTACGATTGCGGGGACTACTGTCCAGATCATCTCTAGTTTGGTATCGTGAGCAAAAAATATTGCTTTCCTTCCACTAGACTGTCTATATTTGTAGGCATACCAGAAAAGTAATATATGTGTAAGCACAAATACAATTCCTGTGAAAAACAAGGTGATGTTAAATAAACTATCTAATTCAAAACCATGCGCAGACGCAGAAGATAATGGACCGTATCCCAACATTTGGTTTTTATAGTAGTACGCAGACCAAACACAACCAACAAGAAAGACAATCATAAAAACTACCAAAGCAATACCTTGAGTATTTGTACATGATCTTTCGACGGCTTCTTCACCACGAATTCTAGCAGCTAACTCCGTCAATTTACCGATCTGGATGACGATAACTGCTAATAGAAAAATAATTGCAAATGCTATTAAATAAGTCATTTTATATTAATTATTTATTGTTATATCAATTTTATATTACATGGTGATGCATACTCTCTTCCAAGTATGGATCATTTTTAGGTACCAACGCTGATTTTGATAAAACTGTCAAACCAACATACAAAAACAAGCCTAAAAACCCAATAAAGGTACCAAACTCAAGTAAACCTGGGAAGGAAAATCCTTCAACAAAAGTACCTAATTCAGCAGCAGAGTGATCACCTGCGTGAGCTACATCACCTACTCCATGTCCTGCTTCTGTAGCATTACCATGCGCCAAAGCCTCGTTTCTAGTAATCAACGCTCCAGGCTTTATCATTAAAAAATAATCTATCCAGTGGCCTAACAATACTATTATCGCAACAAAACTCACTGAACCAAATTTACGCTTTGTATCATTTCTCATCAAGACAAAGAAAGGTACCAAAAAGTTTATCACAAGGTTACCAAAAAACAAAATTGGGTAATTATCGTATCTTTCTCTGAAGTAAATAGTCTCTTCACCGATATTTGCATACCATATTAACATAAATTGTGAGAACCATAAGTAAGTCCAAAACACACTGATAGCAAATAAGTATTTACCTAAATCATGAATATGATTTTCGTTTACTTCCTTAAAGTAATTGTTTGCTTTTAGGTAGATAATTAATAATATTGTCAATGCAATCATAGAAACAAAAGCACTAGCAGTTGCATACCATGCAAAAAGAGTACTATACCAGTGAGCATCAATACTCATAATCCATTGCCAAATCATGGCTGCACTAGTAAAACCAACTATTGGCAAAAACATAGCCGCATAAACACGCATTGATTTGTGGATTTTGAATGAGCTATCTGCTTCTTTATCTTCTTCTATAGATAATGTTCTAAGTTTGTGTGCGAAAAAAGCCCAAGCTCCCACAAAAACTACAGTACCACCCATGTACCAATGTTTGTTAAGAAATGAAGCTTTACCACTTAATATCGGGTCTGCCGCTACACCTGCCTCGTCTCCCCAATGGTACAAATGATGCCAATGCATGTAAACACCAACTGCAAGTATCAACATCAAAACCATCCCCACGAGTAGAAATGATGCATATGCTTCCCAAACTCTCTTAAAAGTAGTGTGCCATCCTGCATAAGCTGTGATACAAACTGCAATAAAAAAAGCAGCCATCAGCGATATCATGGTAAAAAACACTGAATTATGTAAAAAATTAGTCCAAAACCTAGTGTGAAATGCATCATCACCCATCCAGGTCAATATCATACTAACTATGCCAATAGCTATAGCTCCTAGTAAAACATTACGGTGTCCGCTTGATAGAGTATATTGGTTCATATCTTTAAGCTATTACTTTTTTATACTTTAATTATTAGTGTTGGTTTACTTTGCTTCCAATTTTATTAACCATCATGCTATCACTCACAACTTTAGCATCTGCTATAGGAGCTTGTGCTGCTTTTTGAGCCATTACAAGTGCATTTGGTACTTCTATATTATTTAAGGTATTCACCTTTTCGCTATATTCTAGCGTCTTTGATACTGCTTGAAGAGATCTGATATAATGAATCACATCCCATCGCTCTTCATAAGAAAGATTTTCACTATATCCACCCATAAGGTTTCTACCGTAAATTAAAGTGTGGTAATAACGACCATTTGAAGACGTTATTAAGTCATCCAAAAGGAAATTTGCTGGCTGCACTGGATACTTTCCACCATCATCTCTTATTAGATATCCGGCACCATCACCTTTCTCACCGTGACAAATAGCACACTGGATATTATACAAAAGTTTACCCTTTTCTAGTCCAGCTGTAGTAATCGGATAAGGATTGTTTATAACTTCAGCAATTGCCTTTAATCTATCTTCTTCATTATCACCATAATAATATGGAACACTACCATTTGCTTTGTATGAAATACCCTGATGCGAGTGGCCTCCAGTGTGGTCAGAAGTTCCAGCATACCCACGAGCTATCGTACCGTTTATAGGTAATCTTGGTTGAACTGCCTTATGGAGCTCATCTTCGGTACCATACCTATTGTTGTAATAATAACTATAAGTATTTATTTCATAAGCAACGGAGTGTGCCATATCCGGCATGTATTCACTGCCTGTTTGATTGCCACCAGCAGATTGACACGAAATCATCGATATCATCATCAATCCACCGAAAAAGCCTAACATTTGATATTTAATATTCATTGTATCTGAGCTTATATCGTTTTAGAATTTACTTCTGATGCACCTGTCGACTTGAAGAAAGATTCAGCCCTTTCTGCACTTACAGCACTTTTATCAAAAGCAATACAAAATTTATCGTCTGTAATTCTATCGTCAAGGTAAGTATTGACTACACCAGGTCCCAGTCCATTGATAATATAAAATGTAACCGTCATACCTATTGCTGAAAATAAAACGGTCATTTCAAAAGTTATCGGAATAAATGCAGGAACTGACCAGTAAGGCTTACCGCCAAATATATTTGGCCAATCCTTTGTGAAAATCCAAGACATACCCAAAAAGGCAGTCAATGTTCCTATCGCACCATATATGAACCCTGCTTGATGTAACCTTGATTCTTCTAATTCCAATATTGGATCCAATCCGTGTACAGGAAAAGGAGAATACACATCATAGATATCCAATTGATCTTTTTTAGCAGCTTTTACTGCCCTTAGCAAATCTTCTTCGTCATTATAAAGTCCGAAGATTACATCTGTTTGATTATTATTAGCCATTGAATAAAAGATTTCGAATTAATTAATGAGTATCTGAATGCTCTGAATGATACTTAGGTCCTTTCGTTGCGTTTTCACCAATGTACTGATCACCAGCAGATTTCAAAATTGCTTTTACTTCTGCTACTGCAACTACAGGTGCAACCCTTACGAATATAAGGAAAGCCGTAAAAAACAACCCAAATGTCCCAATGTAGATACCTATTTCTACCCATGATGGTGAGTACAAACTCCAGCTTGATGGTAAATAATCTCTTGCTAGAGTTGTCGCTATGATTACAAAACGCTCAAACCACATACCTATATTAACTACAATCGATAAGAAAAATGTCAAAGTTACATTTCTCCTCCATGATTTCTTCCAGAAAAACTGAGGAGATACAACATTACAAAACATCATACCAAAATATGCCCACCAATAAGGTCCCAATGCTCTGTTGAAAAAAGCAAACTGCTCATAAACATAGCCAGAATACCAAGCTATAAATAACTCTGTTAAATATGCTACTCCAACAATTGTACCCGTAAGTAGTATCACTTTATTCATCGACTCTATGTGTTCGATAGTGATATAATCTTCTAGTTTCAGCAATTTTCTGGTAATAATCATAAGTGTCAATACCATAGCAAATCCAGAGAAAATCGCTCCCGCCACAAAGTAAGGGGGAAAGATAGTTGTGTGCCAACCAGGAATCACTGAAGTCGCAAAGTCAAAACTTACGATTGTGTGTACTGAAAGTACTAGGGGCGTAGATAAACCTGCAAGTACCAAAGACAATGACTCCCATCTCTGCCAGTGTTTTGCCGAACCTGTCCAACCGAAAGATAATGTGTTATAGATTTTCTTTCTCAATCCTTTTGCTCTATCTCTTACAGTTGCAAAATCTGGTACTAAACCTGTATACCAAAATAATAATGATACCGTAAGATAGGTACTGATCGCAAATACGTCCCAAAGAAGTGGTGAGTTAAAGTTTGGCCAAAGTGGACCTCTTGTATTTGGATAAGGCATAATAAACATTGCTAACCAAATTCTACCCATGTGAATCAACGGGAACAAACCCGCGCACATTACGGCAAATATCGTCATGGCTTCAGCTGCTCTGTTTACTCCTGTTCTCCATTTCTGTCTGAATAGTAGGAGGATAGCGGAGATAAGTGTACCCGCGTGACCGATACCAATCCACCAAACGAAATTGGTAATATCCCAAGACCAGTTGATGGTTCTATTTAGATTCCACGAACCTATACCTACCCAAATGGTCCAGATAATACAAAAAATACCAAAGGTCAACACTGCTACGGACAATACAAAACCTATTACCCAAGCCTGGGTAGGTGTTTTTTCCGTTGGCGAAATCAAATCTTCAGTTATCTGATGATATGTTTTGCTTCCCGTGATCAGGGGCCTTCTTAATGGACTTACAACAGCACTCATTGATTATATTTTGAATGTTATTTCGTAATTAAATTTTAAATTATGCATCAAAGGATTTGTCTCTGTTATTCACTTTCATGGTGTAAGTAACTGAAGATCTAACATTTATTTCTTCTAATGCGATATAATTAAGTGGTGATTCTAGTCTACTACTCAATATGCCTTCTTTATTATTCATATCCCCAAAGGTGATCGCACCAGTAGGACATGACGTCTGACAAGCGGTTTTCACATCACTGTCTCTCAATGATCTTCCTTCTGTTTTGGCGGTCAATTTACCTTCTTGGATTCTTTGTACGCAGAAGCTACATTTTTCGATGACACCTCTTGATCTTACTGTTACGTCAGGATTCAATACCATTCTAGTGAGGTTATCCGCCATAAATGGTGTGTCCTCTTCTTGAAGTTTAGGTTGATTCGCTGGAAAAAGATCTGCCTTTGTATAATCCAACCAATTGAATCTTCTTACTTTGTACGGACAGTTATTTGCACAATATCTGGTACCGATACATCTGTTGTAAGCCATCTGGTTAAGACCTTCAGAACTGTGGTTTGATGCGTTTACTGGACAAACATTCTCACACGGCGCGTTATCGCAGTGCTGACACATCATAGGTTGATAGATCGTATTTGGATTTTCAACATCACCATAATAATATCTATCAATTCTCAACCAAGGCATTTCATGGTGGAGAGAAACTTCATGTTTACCTACTACAGGTACATTATTTTCAGACATACAAGCTATCGTACAAGCACCACATCCGATACATGCATTCAGGTCAACGTGCATTCCCCAATGGTGACCAAGTTCGTATTTTTGATCAAAACCACCATAAATCTGCTGTGCGTTAAGGTGTTGTGCATGCGCCCTTCTTTCATGAAGGTGCTCTACACTATTCTTAAGTTCGCTCACATTGGAGGTATAGATAACTGATCTATCGGTAAGTGCTCCTTGGAAACCTTTGACACCGGTGAAGTAATCAAAAAACACCAAAGCTGCTTCATCTGCATTAATCTCTTGTCCTGATTCTTTATCTATGCCTCGCACACCAATAGTGTGGTGATATTGAACACAAGAAAATTCATCTTCTTTTCCTGTTTTATTAGAAACAGAAACAGAAGTATTATGATAATTAATTCCGTCAGTACCAATTGTTACCAAATCATTTACATTAATACCTATATTGGAACCGGTTTGTCCTGCTTTCGTTCTACCATACCCCAAAGCGATGGAAACGGTACCAGGCATTTGACCAAACTGTTGAATAACAGGGACAATAAATTTCTGATCACCTATTGTAAGGTCTACCAAATCTCCATCTACTAAGCCATTAAAACCTTCCATGGTTTTCACACCATCAAAATTGACTGGTACTGCTAGATAATTACCCCATGATGTTCTCGTGACAGGATCTGGCATTTCCATGAGCCATGGATTACCTGCATACTGACCATTTCCTAACTGAACAGTTTCGAAAAACGAAATTTCTAATTCTGATGATGCAGGTCTTGTAACATCTCCTGAAGCAGTGACAGCCGTATAGGATGGCGCTGTAGAAGAAGGTAGATTAACTACTCCGTCATGGATTGCACTATCCCAAAAAGTTTGGAAAGTTGCAAATTCGCTTTGTGCAGTGAATGCTGTATTTTTCCAAGTATCTTTTAGGTACTCATAATACGGCTGACTTGAATTCAAATCTACTGATGTACTTCCTACCCAAGTCAGTATAGACAACTCTGCCTGACGAGTATTAAATAAAGGTGCAATAGTTGGTTGAATCAAAGTTAGGTGCCCTTTTTTGGCTTCTACATCTCCCCAAGATTCGAGGAAGTGATGCGTAGGCGCAATTATGTCACACAATGAACTTGTTTCATCCATTACGGTAGTAAACGAAACTTTATTTTTTACTTTTGAAATATTTGCTTTTAAGTCTTTGCTAAAAGCTGAATCGTATAAAGGATTTGCCCCGTGGAATATCAACAAGTCTACACTTCCACCCTTTATTTCTCCAACTAAAGCTTTGAGGTCTGTATCGCTACCTTGTCTTTGGTATGATGGTGCTGACATATCAATGGTAGTACCATAATTGCCCAATGTATTGTTGATAGCATTTACCATCAATTGTTCATTGACATTATTTGAAGCACTGATAACCAATGACTTACCTTGTGCAGCTTTGAGTTCAACAGCTACCTTTGACAATGCCATTTTTGCTCTATCATTTAAGCCAGATGACGATCCACCTCCTACTATTTCGCTATAAAGATGTGCAATAGCCACACCTTGCTCTGAAGGTTTTACTAAAATCCTGTTATCTGCATTGGAACCTGTCAAAGACATGTGACTCTCGACTTGTATATGTCTTGACATCTTTGCATTGGCGATGTCATTTATTTTTCTACCTTTAATATAGGCTGCCGCATATTCGATAGGAGAAATCCATGTTCCAAGGAAATCAGCACCGAAGCTAACAATAACTTCAGCTTTATCGAATTTATAACTAGGCACTACTCTTTGTCCGAAGTTTTTAGCATTTGCATCTAGTAGTGCAGATGATGAAACGGGATCATAAGAAATGACTTTGGCACTTGGATATTTTGTCGTCAACTCACCCAAAGCTCTTTTTGCTGTTGGGCTCATTAATGTATTTGTTACTATTCTAATACCTTGTGAAGACTGCATTGTTGTCAACATTACCTTGTCAACTTCAGACCAATCTGTATCACTCCAAGAATCACCTGATTTCAATTTCGGACCTGTAAGTCTGCTTGTATCATATAGGCTCAATACAGAAGCTTGGGCACGTGCAGATGTTCCACCTCCTGTGATA
>JBBRJL010000083.1:0-8383 GCA_038219375.1 Chitinophagales bacterium
AAGCGCTGCAAAGTCAGTGCCTACTGTTATCTTGGAGATACAAAAATTATCTGCAGGTTTGGAAATAAGTTTTACTGTAGATGGAGACATTGATGATTTAGATAAAATACAGTTTTACAGGTCCGAAAACAATGGTAGCTATCGAATATACAAGGAAGTTACTGGTTTTACTATAAATTCTTGGCAAGATGTCAATATCAAAAATGGCGTAAAATACAGTTATAAAGCCATTGCCATTCATAAAAACCAAAGAAAGTCTTCCTATTCTTCCGTGGCTGATATTACTTTCAAATAACACCAAAACCAGCATTTGTATCATGAGCAAGTTCTTTTTGTGCATCTTTTTTCTTGGTTTTACATATATGCTATTTGGGCAAGATGTCAATGCGTTTTCAAAAAAGGAAAATTACAACATACGTGGTGGTATACAATTGGGATATAATTTTTATCAATCATTGGGAACTACTATACCAAGATTCGCACCATCAGGATATAGTATTTCGGCCAATGCAAATGTACAATTGGGTGGAATAAATATTCCTTTCAATGTTCATTTTAATCAGCTAAATGGAAGTGTTTCAAGTCCTTTTAATATGTATGGAGCTAGTCCCTATTACAAATGGATTAAGCTACATCTGGGCAATCGTTCGCTTTCTTTTTCTCCTTACGTGTATTCAGGACGGAATTTTAATGGCATCGGTTTGGAACTCACACCGGGCAAGTTTAAATTGACTGCATTTCAGGGTAAGTTGCGAAATTTACTAGCTGTATCAGATACGGTAGTAGGTGGTGCTTTAATTTTGCCTAATTATGAAAGAAAAATCCAAGGGGCTAAAATTGGTTTTGGAAGCCGGACTAATTTTTTTGAAATCATGGGTGTGCGTCTAAAAGATGAATATGTAGATAATATAGAATCTTTCACTTCACCTCAGGAAAATCTAGTATTGGGAACTGCTTTGAATCTTAAGATGTTCAAGAGAATTGTATTTCAACTTAATGTTGGTGGTAGTATTTTTACTGGGAATCAAAATGCACGAAGACCAGATGAGCTTGCTCGATTTGTCTCAGATTTTGAAAATATCCATTCCGTCAATGCCACTTCTAGATTTAGTTTTGCTGGAGATGCTACCTTGGGATATCACTACAAAAAAGTAAGATTTGATCTTAAATACAGACGTATCAATCCTTTTTATTATTCATTAGCAACCAATTTTATTCAGAATGATATTGAAAATTATACTTTCAATGGCAATTTGAGTTTGCTCAAAAGTAAGCTGAGGTTGAGAGGTTCTTTCGGCGTACAAAATGACAATCTTTTAAACCACAAATCCTTAACCAGTTACCGAACGATTGGCTCGGCTTCGGTGACTTATTTTCCAAGCGATAAGTTGAACCTTATGGTCAATTTTTCTAACTATCAGCATGAAAACCAATCGGGTTTAGTAGCGGTCAATGATACTTTTAAAATCTTGACAGTAACCAATAATTTTATTATTAATGGCAATTATAAGTGGTTCAAAAATGATAGTTATGAAAGTGCTATAAGTATAAATGTGTTTAGTAACAATGTGGTAGATGATAATGATTTCCGCACTATAAATAATAGTTTTTCGGGAAGTGGGGTTAGCTTGAGTTTACCATTGACGATCAAAATGTATGAACTTACAATTAGTCCCATTTTCAATATTAATCAATACAACTTCAATACTTATGATACCAAAAGAACTAGTTTGGGCTTGACCATCACCAAACCGTTTTTCGATAGAAGAATGAGTGTTTCAATTAATGGTATGTATGGAAATAACACTTTCAATGGATTGGACAATGGCTCTAATACCAATGCATCACTCAATCTGAGATTCAAACCCAATAAAAAGCATCAAGTAGGCATGCGACTTTTTTTCTTCGACAATCAAAGCATCACCAATCCTAGGATCTCAGAATTTAGAGGAAATGTGACATATGGTTTTATTTTAAAATAATTTAAATTATGATGAATCAAAAATATTTCAATTTCAATGTAATTAAAATCAGTCTTATGCTGCTTATCTCGTTGACTGGTATTAATGTTTTTTTCGCTCAGAATGAGTTAGAGATTAACATTGAGATTGCAGAACCATATCCCGTTGAGTTAGAATACTATTTAGAGAACGCAGCCAATCTGCACATTACCGTATCCAATACTTCAGCGCAAGATAAAAGTGTTTTTTATCATGTCAGACTGGTAGGTAATAATGGTTTTGATGCCCGTACTATATCATCTTTTAAGCCTGCCATTCCTGTTAATATTCCTGCATTTAGGACGCTTTTTTATACAGGCAATGATATGGCTACAGATTTTCCATTTAGTTATCCAGAAGAAGTTGATCTCACGGCGGTGACACCAGAGCAGCAAGATTTCATCACTTTCAATCGTGCATTACCAGAAGGTAGCTATAGACTTTGCGTTATCGCATATGATTTTAATACTAATCAAGTTCTGGGATCTCAATGCTCTGATGAGTTTAATGTAAGTTATGGGGACATTCCATTTATATATATGCCTTATCAGGATGAGGTAGTTCCTACCAGTCAAAACAGCCATGTCACTATTGGATGGGAGCCTCCCTACAGTTTGCAACCTACCACAGGGACATTCAGCTACAACCTCAAGATGATTGACATCACTGACGATGCTTTTGGAGATCTTGAATTATTGATGAATAATCCTGGAATATATCCCGTACTTGATGTTACAGATATAGAACAGCAAATTTATAATTATGATTTTCCCCAAGAGATAGAACTCATGGAAGGCCATAGGTATGCGCTCAGGATACAAGCTGTAGACAATACAGACTCTTATCCGATTGCTAATAATGGTTATAGTGAGGTATCTACTTTTTGGTATGGCTATAATGCAGATGAAGAAACAGACGAGCCTGTGAATACTTCCACACAACAAGGTGACTGTGCTACCAACTGTAATTTTGATGGAGAAATAGGCGAAACACCCATTTCTAATACCAATAATCTGGATGAAATATCGATAGGACATTTTATCGTCGAAGATTTAGTTTTTAGCAATGCATCAGGAAGTAATGCTAACGGCACAGGCAAAATTAAAATACCATTTCTTAATGATGTTATGGTAAATGTACGTTTTGAAAACATTGGAATCAACGTATCAGGAAGAGTATTTCGTGGTGAAATAAAGGCAGTGGTAGATAAGAATTATGATCCATCATCTATGACTACTACCACCGCAGAAGAGATGAATAATTTTATTCGTAATGGGAGAGTGGTGTCTTCGCTCATTACTGGAGGAGGAGGTATTGGGATGCCTCTGGGCTTAGTACAAAATATCTCAGGACATAATTTTATGCTTGGATTTACTAAAATGGTGTTCGAACATAATCGTGCTAACTGTCAGATCATTCAAAATATGCACATACCACAGTTGGGTGCCGAAGGGTGGATATCTATGGGTATTTCAGAAGCATGTCTTATTCCTGCAGGTATCGGTGGTGAATATATCATGCATCCTGTCAATGACTATAATATTCCCTATCAAGGCGATATTACAATGGTCATCAAAGGGTCATCAAGTAGTAATCCCGAGACCATTAAAAATAATGCGACTTTTATAGAAATTGATTGCAATGGTATGAAAGGTCTTGGTCTGGTCGGTGATGTTTTTTTTCCAGAATCTACCTTGGTAAGGGAAAACAATGAAGGTGATATATTGAGTGGCAAGGTAAAAGGGAATTTCACTTTCACTTTGGAAAGAGACGTAGCAGAAGATGAAAATATTTATGCTCAGTATGGGGCTGAAGGTATTCCTGAAGATGCAGGCTTACATTTTGTAGCTAGGGTTGATATCAATCCCTTTCAATTTACTGGCTTACAAGGTTGGGGATTTGAAGTGGCAAATGCGTGGATAGATGTATCTGATTACGAAAATCCACCTAGTATCCAATGGCCATCGAGCTATGATGATGCCAATATCACCATAAAACCTAATGGCAATGCCGTCATGGAACCTACATGGACAGGCGTCTTTGTAGAAGAAATAAGTATTAAAACGCCACCAGATTTTTTGGGTAGTAGAAATAGAGAAAGTATCACGGCTACTCACATGATCATTGATCCGTTGTTATCATTGTCTGTTGCTGCAAAAGATATCATAAGTATAGGAGATGGTAAAGTGGATAATTGGTCGATAAGTATGGATAGTATTTTCATTACCATCGTACAAAATAGATTAGAAAGTGGAGGATTTAGTGGTGTACTAGGTATGCCCATTACTAAGGAAAACACCTACTTAAGATATACAGCGCTCATAGAAGACGCTGATATTGACAATGCAAGATTGGATCCGCCATCATATGTATTTTCTGTTAGTCCTGAGGATGAAATCGAACTTCCATGTTTGATAGCAAAAGTGGCCTTGAGTACCAATTCTTTTGTTTTAGGCAAGTTTACACCTAATGATAATGAAGAAACATATTTTGAAGCTTATCTAGAAGGAGGCATTGGAATTAATAGTGAATTATTTGGCCCAGAAGGAAGTAGCAGTACTGTTCCTTTGCACCTACCTGTAGCTGATTTTCAATTTTATTATCATTCCCAAGATGGTTTTGAAAATCCACATTTTGGTTTCGAAGGCCTATCGGCAATAGGTGGAAACACCAGTAGCGCTACCGCCAATACGACGGATTATAATCTAAGTTGGGGCAATCAGTTTTCTGAAGAATCCTTTGCGGGATTTCCTATCAATATAGAAAGTGTAGAACTATCCATGCCGTCCCCCAATGATGTACTATTTACCATCACACCTAGGGTGACATTGGCAGGTGACCAGGGAGGAATAGCAGGAAGTGTGGGTATAGACATCAAATCTACATTGAAAACCAAAAACGGGGAGAAAAAAATGGTGCTTCAAGGTCTAGGTGTTTCATCCCTATATATTATATCAGAGACTTATGGACTCACTATAGAAGGGAATATAGAATTTTATAATGAACAAGGGGCCAATCAAGTAGGCAGTAAAGGTGCAAGAGGCGGACTACAAGTTATGCTTCCAATGGGTCTTGGTGTGAAGCTAGCTGCTGAGTTTGGTACTATGGTGACTAATCCGAATGCTGCCTTTGGAACTGCATCCAATTATAATTATTGGTATCTGGATGGCATGGCTTATTTTGCCCCGCTAGGAATTCCGATAGCGCCAGGCGTTGGTATTTATGGTATTGGTGGTGGTGTTTTTGTCAATATGACCAAAAGTGGTTCAGGTGCAATGTCACAAAATGATGTCAACGGTATGCTTAGCGCTGTCAATAGTCAGCCGTCAAGCAGTAGTGAAACAAATAAGGTAGTAGGCACAGGGAGTTTGCCAACACCATCTTATGGTAGGTATGGACTAAAAATGGCAACCACATTGGGTACTTATCCTACAGAAGCAGCGCTCAATATGGATGTCTCTCTTTATGGTGAATTTGGACAACAAACGGGATTAAGTATGATTGAGATCACAGGTGATGCATTTATGTTTACACCATTAAGCCAGCGCAATAAGTCCAATTTTTGGGCATCAGCCACCCTGACATGGGTTAAGCAAACTACTACCCATCATACATTTGACGGTAGCATTAAAGTTTTTGTAAATACCCCAACCATTCATGGAAATCCTTCCAATAGAAATCAAATGATAGAAGCTTCATTTCATGCTGAAGCAGGTGGTGACGGTGAATGGTATTTTCATGCAGGAAGTCCTGATGACCGTGGTGTTTTGTATTTTGACTTTCCTTTATATCCAGAATCAAAAGCAAGCGCTTATTTGATGACCGGGTATGGATTGCCATCTGAACTTCCAATACCCGAAGCTGTGTCTTTTCTGATGAATAATCAAAATAAAGGCGAAGGGGAAAATAAACTTGTAGATAGTCAGCCTATCAAAAAGAATGGTGAATCTAGATCAGATTTTGATAAAATTTTGGCAAATAATGCTTCAGGTATTGCTTTTGGTGTAGAGCTTTCTGTTGGATTGGGCTTTGATGCCAAACTGATTTATGCTACACTGACATCGACCCTTGGATTTGATATCAATATCACTAAGGATCCCGAAAGAACCTGCTACATTAGCAGTCAAGGCACGATAGCGCCAGGGGTAAATGGCTGGTATGCCAGAGGTCAAGTTTATGCAGGTGTAGAGGGTAATGTGGGCATTAAGTTCAAATTTGCTGGAAAAGATTACAACTTGAGTTTGTTTTATATGGCTGCAGCGATGATGCTCTCTGGTGGAGGTCCAAATCCAGAATGGGCAGAAGGTAGAGCTGGAATCACTTACAGTGTGCTAGGTGGATTGGTTGATGGTACCAAAACCTTTGATCTCACTCTGGGACAGCGCTGTGTTCCTGATTTTTCAGACCCGTTCAGTGGTTTGGAAATCATTTATGAAACGGCTCCAGTAGATGGAGAAACGGGCGTGAGTATTTTTACAGACCCTATGGTCACCTTTATTTTGCCTATTGGTGAGGAGTTCACTTTGCCTTTGATGAAAGAAAACGGAAGTACTAAAGATATGACGATCTTATTGGAATTGGATAAGCTCAATCTTGTAAAAGTAGGTAGTTCTGCAGTCAGTGAAATAGCTGAAACATGGGATAATGGAAAAAAAATAGTTACCCTTGAGCTAAATGTTTTATCTGAAATGACCGATTATGAAGCTACCGTTAGAATCGTTGGTTATGAAGTCAAAAGCTCAGGGAATGTAAGGTTAAAGGATGAAAATAATGCTGATTGGAAAGAGGAAAAAAAATGGTCATTTAAAACGGGTATAACACCTTATCCTATTCCGGACGATGAGATTGTCAGAACCATCCCTATCAGAAGGCAGAGATTCTACTTACAAGAGCAAAATCTGTTTAAAGCAGGCATCATTGAGTTTTCAGGAAATATGAAAGATTCCGATCCCAATAAAGGCTATTTCCCTGATGACAATGACACTTGGGAGTACAAATATTACATCAGGTGGCAAGGCCTAGATGGTAGTATAGCAGAAATTAAAGAATTGAATACAATCATGCAATTTAGCGAGGTGGATAAAATAATGTCATCAGTACCAATACTCAATCCGGCGACGATTTATTCATGTCAATTGGTTAGAAAAAAAAGTCGTATTGGCTCTCCTTATGGAGAAGCGACATTTTTGTTTTCGGGTGCGAAAACAGAGAAGTTTACTTTTAATGACAAATTAAACCAGATAAGTTCTTCCACCAATGTAAATATCGAAATTCCACCAATTCCAGGCAATGTCGAAGAACAAGGTGAAGATATCATTTATCAATATTATTTCAAAACTAGCAAATTCAATACCTTGGCGGAAAAAATGGCAACAGCTACTATTACTCCGATTCATATTGGTAGCAACGCAAGTGAATATGCTGATTTGCAGGTATTTGCAGAAGAAGACTTTGATGTTTTTGATATATTGGGGGAAGCAGGTGAAAATGGAAGCCTTACTAATGCGCCTTTAATTAATATATTTACTGAAGAGGATGATCAGAGTCAAAATACAATAACGACAGGAAGCACGACCATTACAAAGTCACAACAAAAATCCGCTTCAACAGTAGGTAACACAATTAGCAATAATGGAATGAATGGATTTTTTGGTTATATCAAAGATGAATATAATAGTTTCGAAACAAAAACTAAACGCATCTATAATGAAAGTCATTCTGTGAGGTACAGTCATAATTTTTCATACATCAGCGGAGGTCCGAGTAGTGTGGGAGTTACAAAAAATAATTTAATAGAAGCTCAATGGGATGACGATGAATTATTTTTTGATTACTCTTCCACTAAGTTGTTATACAATCTGAATGGTGAAGTAACGGGTTATCGCCAACCATTAGAAGATTCTGAAATCGAAAACACTTGGGAAAGTACCAACAGTGTTGCCCCGAACTCTATTTTTTCATCATATCCAAGTGTTTTAGGAAGTACTGGATTGGGAATGGTTTTTACTTCTATTTCTGGTACAAGTTCTCCAAAAATAACGATCCAGTATGACTTAAATGATTTTGCAGATTTAGATGCATTAAAACTATGGAGATGGGCCAATGATATTGATATCAAAACTATAAGCGTAAATTATAATTTTAACAGTTATCCAAATCCATTGTTGACTGTTCCTTACTCACTTTTCATCAATGAAAATAAATGGCATGACTATTTGGATGATGAAATACCTTCATTCCATACAGCAATGGATAAAGTTTCGTCAGGAAATAGAGATGGATATTGGCTCAATAATCATTATGGTCCATACAAAGTAACTTTCCAAGGAAATGACTCTACAGGCGGTGGCGCAGCTGTAGGGCAAAAGAAAAAATTGACTTTT
>JBBRJL010000084.1:0-8338 GCA_038219375.1 Chitinophagales bacterium
CCTATCACCATTTCTGCTTTTCCGTAAGGTGTCTCTATAGTGTCAAAAGCAACTGTACCGATCGTAAGAAGACTCATAAGGCTATTTTTTTAAATTCAAGGCGCAAAGGTAGTTTTTTATCTGCAAACCTAAAAATCTAAAATGTGCGTGTAGTTTTTTAAGAAAGGTCAGCTGAGTTAAGACTGATAATAAGGAATTTATGCAAAGTATTTTTCACTCGCATTTGCCTAATATCAAGTAATGTCTAGGGTTTTGGGTCAATGCCTAATATCCTATTCAGAAATGCAATCGGAAATCGCCCTGTCTCTTTATATACAGAGACTAGAAAATAAACTTCTAGTGATATGAAACTAAAAATCGAAAAAATAGTAAGTAGTGTGCGTAACAATAAAAACGGGGCAAGGTATTCGTCAAAAAATGGCTCGAACAATAATATCTGTATGATAGAAATGCTGACGACCAATAATAATGCGGATATGCCTAGTGCTTTAAGGGTGGTTGATACATCATTGTTTTGTTTTCGTTTGCAGATACCATACAAACCGATAGCTAATGGATGTTTAGGTGCAATTTTTATAAGTTGCTTAAGGATGGCATTCGCTTTTTCATAATTTTTAGTGTGGTAGTAGCAGGCTGCTTTTTTGAGTAGCAAATCATTAAAAATATTTTCATTTCTGAATTCAAAGATATTTTCTTCTATGATGATTTCAATAATAGGGTCAACTTTTTCTAAAAATCTTTCATAACGACCCACTTCAAACAAACATATCAGATAATCCATATCTACGTCTATTTTTTCATTAAAATAGAGCGTAGACAATGCCTCAGGGTTCTCTTCATAAAACCTCACTTTTTCCCTGAATGAGGTGTCTCCCAATCGGAAATATTGTAAATATGTCTGTCGTGTATTTTGCATATGGACAAAAGAAAAATTTGTTAGATTTGTTCAAAAAAAACATTTAAAATTACAATCGAAAACAAATATACATCTATCTACTTAATATCTTAATCAAAAATAAGCCCCAAAAAGGTAAATGCTGATCAAAATCATTAATTTAACAAAGATTTGTATCTTTGCGGACATTAAAAATACCAGATAGGCTCTTTTCATAAAAAATAAGTCAGCATATCACCATGCCACATTTTAATGATTGTAAAGTTTTTAATCAAAATTACTTTTAGTACACCATACATTTATGTCTTCAAAACCATCTATTCCCAAAGGCACGAGAGATTTTCTGCCATCACAAGTTATCAAACGCAAGTACGTTTTCAGTACAATTGAAACCGTGTTCAAGACATACGGATATCTTCCTATCGAGACACCGACTATGGAAAACCTGTCTACCCTTACGGGAAAATATGGGGAAGAAGGAGACAGATTATTGTTTAAAGTATTAAATAATGGAGACTTTTTGGCTGGTGCTGACAAAGCTGCACTAGAAAACCTGGATTCAAATAAAGTTATTTCTTCTATCTCCAAGCGTGGTCTCAGATATGATCTCACGGTGCCATTTGCGAGATTTGTAGTCATGAATCAAAACGAAATCAACCTTCCATTTAAACGATATCAAATTCAGCAAGTATGGCGAGCAGATCGTCCACAGCGGGGCAGATATCAAGAATTTTATCAATGTGACGTCGATGTAGTAGGCTCCGAATCCTTGATGTACGAAGCCGAACTAGTCAATATCTATGCAGATGCATTCCGTAGATTAGGAATAAAAGTACGTATTTTGATCAATAACAGGAAGGTGTTATTCGGACTGGCTGAAGCCGCTGGCATCACAGATAAGTTTATGGAGATGACCATCGCTATTGATAAACTTGACAAAATAGGCAAAGAAGGTGTCATCAAAGAGATGGCTGAACGTGGCATTTCAGGTGATCAAGCGTCAAAAGTATTGGGATTGTTAGATATTAATAATATCAAGGATCTCAAAAATGCATTCATAGGATTGGAAGAAGGTAGTAAAGGTATTGATGAGATACAAGCGGTACTTGATTATCTCGAAGATAGTGTACCCGAATTGATATTTGACATCAGTTTAGCGCGTGGATTGAATTATTACACAGGTTGTATTTTCGAAGTAAAAGTGGATACATCGGCAGATGGCCATCCAGGGTTTACTATGGGAAGTATCGGTGGAGGTGGTAGATATGATAATCTTACGGGCGTTTTTGGGCTGAATGGTGTCTCGGGCGTAGGCGTTTCGTTCGGAGCTGAACGAATTTATGATGTCATGGAAGAATTGAATCTTTTCCCTGAAGACGTACAGAAAGATATCGAAGTGCTTTTTGTAGCTTTGGACGAAGATAGTCATAGGTATGCATTCAAACAAGTATCGATATTGAGACAATCTGGCATCGCATGTGACCTATATCCTGAACCTACCAAAATGAAAAAACAGATGTCATATGCCAATGCCCGCAAAGTACCATTCGTAGCCATCATCGGTGAGACAGAAAGAGAAGAAGGCAAAGTAAGTCTCAAAAATATGGTGACGGGTGAGCAGAAGGATGTGGAAGTATCTAGTTTACCTTCCTATTTTATAAAGTAATATGCAAAAGCTGAAGTACTCATTAATCATGTCATTTTTATTTTCTTGGGCTGTCTTAAAGAGTCAAGATGACAATTTTTATAGGGTGTACGAAGGAAGTCTTGGTGCGTTTTCTGATATTACTAGCTACGGGTTAAAGAATCCTGATTTTTTAGGATATCTTTTTGTTGACTTTGGTATAGGTAGACAAAATGCAGAAAAACGAAGGTTATTTCATTTTAACATCAGACAAACCAAAGAGACTAATTTAGATCATGATTTCACATATCATGGTTTTGGATTTGATTATACAAAAACAAAAAGACTGTTTAGTTTGGATAAAAGTAGTTTATTTATTGGAACATCATTCAACTTAGATTATGTAACTATAAATGGTGAACCAAAGAGAGATTCTATCCAAAAACATACTGAAAAAACCATCGCTGCGGGCATTAACTTTAAGCTAGAATATTTAAATTTCATTATAGAAGACATGCATGTAATATTCGGAGTGAGAATGAATATTGTAGAAGTCGGTTGGATGTTTTCTACTAGACATAGAACAGATTTAGGATATTTTGTGACAGAAACTCAACCACACAACCCGACACCATTCCACTTTGAAAAAATAAATTTTTATCTCGGTATTGGTTTACACAAATTGAAACAAGAATCTTAAAATGCAAAATAAGTCTTTAGCACAAATACAAACAGCATTAAGAAACGGATCATTAACCTGTGAAAAAATCATCCAATATTATCTCAGCAACATTCAGGCTACCAAAGACCTTAATGCTTACGTAGAAGTGTACGATCAAGAAGCCCTTGAAGAAGCAAGGTCTCTAGACATCAAGATTAAAGAAAGTCCAGAATCATTGGGCAAGCTTTTTGGATGTGTCGTTTCTATCAAAGACTTAATCGTGTACAAAGACCACAAAGTCAGTGCAGGCTCCAAAATCTTGGATGGCTTCGTGAGTCAGTTTAGTGCTACTGCAGTCGACTTATTGGTCAAAGAAGATGCTATCATCATAGGTAGGACAAATTGTGATGAATTTGGTATGGGCTCTGCCAATATAAACTCTTATTTCGGACCTGTAAAAAACGCATCGGACGATACTAGAATTTCTGGTGGTTCCAGTGGTGGCGCAGCTGTTTCTGTCCAGACAGACACTTGTCTTGTAGCACTTGGCACCGATACTGGTGGATCTGTGAGACAACCGGCAAGTATGTGTGGAGTCATCGGCTTCAAGCCATCTTACGGCATGGTCTCTCGACATGGATTGGTAGCATATGCCTCATCTTTTGATCAGTTGGGTCTGTTAGCACACCATATTTCTGACCTAGATATAGTGATGTCAGTTGTATCTATGACGGACGAATATGATGCTACCATGTTTCAAAAGGATTTATATCGAGATCAAATCACTCCTAAAAAAGAAATTTCAGACTATTCATTTGCTTATTTAGGTGATGCGATCGACAGCGAAGCATTGGGCACTGATATACAAAAATCGATATTATCATACATCGGTAAGCTACAGTCTTCTGGAGCACAAGTGGACAAAATTGCATTTCCATTGCTAGATTATCTTGTGCCTACGTACTACATCCTCACCACAGCTGAAGCATCATCCAATCTTAGCAGATATGATGGTGTGAGTTATGGACATAGGACGACTGATGCAAATTCACTAGAAGAAATGTATGTTAATTCAAGGACAGAAGGATTCGGAGACGAGGTCAAAAAAAGGATTATGTTGGGAAGTTTTGTATTAAGTGAGGCTTATTATGACACCTATTTTACCAAAGCGCAGCAAATAAGGAGTATGATAAAACAACAAATACAAGATATTTTCAGACAATATGATTTTATCATTTTACCTACTTCACCAAAGGTTGCATGGCCTATTGACAAAATACCTACTGATCCGTTGGAGATCTACCTATCGGATATTTATACGGTATTGGCTAACCTTGCGGGCATACCAGCAATCTCAATACCGCTAGGAAAAGATACCTCTGGATTGCCCTATGGTATTCAGATCATGGGAGATGTGAAGGCAGACAAAAAGCTAATTGAGTTTGCACAAAATAATAATTTGGCATAGTTATTGATTTACAGCATATTACAAATAATGTTTTGTTAACAAGTATATTTATTTGACAAATTCATCTTTTTGTGCTATCTTTGCATCCCAAAAATTATTTACACAACCTAATATTGCTTTCAATAAAAGTGATGTTATTACTTTTATAAAATAATTTTTTCTCCCAAGAAAAAGCTGATTTTTACCATGAACACATTTAATATGATAACAAGAATCCTTGTGATGGTGTGTATTTTGGTTCTTTTGGTACCAGGTTTTATCGTTGCAAAATCCCCCAGCAACGCTGAAATTATCAAAAGGATTCAAAATCTTAATACCATCATAGACGTAAGGGTTACTGCAGAAGTAACCGAACAAATATCCGCATTGGTCGATGTGCGGAGAAGAGAAAGTGAGACCATCTTAGGAAGGACTTCCTTATATTTCCCTATAATCGAAAATGCCATAAGAGAAAAAAACCTTCCTGACGAGCTGAAATATATAGCAGTAATAGAGTCGAGTTTGATTCCATATTCAGAGTCCCACAAAGGTGCAGCTGGTATTTGGCAGTTTATGAAAGGTACAGCCGAAATATATGGTTTGCGCATTGACAAACATGTAGATGAACGAAAAGATATCATAAAAGCTACTGACAAGGCATTAGACTATCTTAAACTTTTATATGAAATTTATGGTAATTGGACATTGGCATTCACAGCTTATAACTGTGGTTCTGGCAATCTTAATAAAGCTATCAGAAAAGCAAATGGTAGCAATGATTATTGGGAAATACAAAAATATTTGCCAAGAGAGACCCAGAAGTATATCCCAAAATTTATCGCTGTATCTTATCTAATGAATTACTATTATGCCCATGATTTGCAACCTATTGAGCCATCAGATGATCTGAAATATGCTACATCTGTAAGGGTCTTTGATAAAGTAGATTTCAAAAAAATAGTAAAAGAATTTGAAATCGACATTGAACTAGTCAAAATTTTGAATCCGATGTACCGTAAAGGGTATATTCCAGCAAGTAAAAGTGGTGAGTATTATCTTACTTTACCAAAGCAAACAATGATGGTCTATATGGATAAATATAGTGATCAGGATCTAAAATTGGCCAGCTCAGTTAGACAATTTCAGCAGATGTCACCTATAACTAATCACAACTTCTCCAACAATAATAGTCAAAATTTAGATAAGATTGATGCACTCCCTGTACGCTCATATGCAATCAGAGATAATATGAAATCACGTAAGGTAGTCCAACTTTTGGCAAGGGATTTAGCTATCGCCAACAGTACACCTGTCATGCACCAACTCAAAAGAAAAGAGTCGTTGGCAGATCTATCGGTGACTTACAATATCCCAATTAGCGATTTATTAGCAATAAATAATATAGACGAAAAAAAGGGTGTTAATCCAGGTAGCTTTATCCAAGTTTCAAGGCCTTAATTTAACGTCCAAGGATAATAATAAAATGGTTTGTATAGCAGCGGTTGTACAGACCATTTTTTTGGCCTAAGACGAACATAAATTTTATAAAAATGGTTTATAAATAAAAAATATAGAAATGTCGAGATATAGTTTTGTTGTTTTCCTAATGATAATATCCGTATTTATAGCAAATGGTCAGGAAATAAAATCAAACCAACATAAATCATTTCCAGATGAATGGCTTGGCGTTTGGGAAGGGACGCTCCACATTTATAACCATCAAAATATACTCCAATCTATCCCAATGTCCCTAGAAAACTTAAGGACGGACTCTGCCGATACCTTCCAATGGGTGATCATTTACGGAGAAGATAAGGTAAATGGTAAAAGAGATTATATCTTAAAAACCATTGATAAAGCCAAGGGTCACTATGTAGTAGATGAAAAAAATGGGATATTGATAGATGCTTATCTATTCGAAAATAAACTGATTAGTAATTTTGAAGTTATGGGCAATCAACTGACCTCCATCTACGAAAGACGAGATGACCAATTGATTTTTGAGATTATCGTCAACAAGAGTACTCCTACCCAAGTCAGCGGCAACATCAAGACTGACGGAAAAGAAGATATCCCTGAAGTCAAATCATTCCCATTAATTGGTTACCAAAAGGCAGTCTTGACTAAAAAACCTTAATATTTTATTACTTTTTTTGTGATCAACACGCCATTTTTGTTAGTGAGTCTAATAAAATAAACACCCGAAGACATCACTCGCATGGCGTTATTCAAACTATCTCTATTAAATTTTCCTTGATACACTAAGTTACCATTTGTACTAAGAATAGAAACTTCTGCACCAAAAATATTTTCGTTTGCTATAATCTCTACTTGATCTTTAAATGGGTTAGGGTAAACCTTTATGTCAGCCGAAAACTGCTCATCCGTAGATGAAGTGCACGTGAGCCCGTTAATCTTATCCCATAGTTGGTTATCAAAAGAACTTAACGTCCCTGCTAATTCGCCGGCACTATTTCCCACACGAACTACTACCATATTTTGCGAAGGAATGACATATATTTTCTGGTCGTTTTTACCCAAAGCGCAATACATATCTGAAGGTGCATCAGGCACAAGTGCTCTATTAAATGGTAGTTGTACTCCGGGCAACAAAAATGATTCCTGACCATTCAACCACCAAAGTAGCCCATAAGATTTATTGAGCGATTGTGAAGGAACTCTCATAGATTGCATATAATTTTGATCTTGCAATATACGCTGACCATTCCAAGTACCATCATTTAATACCAAGAGTCCAAATCTTGCCATATTTCTAGGTTTGCTGTACAATACACCGTCTACCCATAGGCCACCTATACCCGTTTTAATGGTAAGTTGAGTGTTCATAAAATTTTGATAACTTTTGCCCCATGCCTCTGCTATGACATTGTGCAATAATAAGTACGGAGCATTGTGGTAAGCCCATCTTTGTCCAGCACCTGCTCTGTATGTAAGACATTCCGGCAACATACAGTTCAAGTCATCTATACTATCATCCAATCCTGAAGTCATAGATAACTGGTGCCAAATGGTTATTTTGCTCTCCTGTTCCGAAGTCAGATTTGTCCAAGCTTCACCAAGATATTTGGAGGTTTTATCAGTAATTGTTAAAATTCCTTTTTCTTGCGCCATTCCTGTCAAAAACGATGTGATAGATTTCCCAGCAGATGCCCAATACCATATACTATCTTTATTGAAGGAATCAAAGTATGTCTCCTTGACAATTTTTCCATTTTTAAGGACAATAAATCCTTTCGTACCCTTCTCCAATAGAAATTCATCAAGCGCTTTTATACCATCTGCGCACCAGTTTAAGGTGGAAGGATCTACGGTCTCCCATTCATTTCCCGTGATAGGTGGGAAATATGAAGATTGGGCATTAATAGATAATACAATTATTGACCAGAAAATTATATGTAAAGCCTTCATAAAAAAATTGTTATAATGTAAGTAAAGCGACACAATGCGACAAAGGTTTAATTTAAGGAGTTTTTAGATAAAATAATTAGACTTCAACATCTTAAAAAGGTTTAATAGCAATAGTAAAAACGACCCTAAAACAATTACATTCTAAAGTTTCGGCGATATTAAATAACTGATTATAAGTTAATTAGAAATAATAAAACATTATATATGTACATTTAATTCGTTGTAAATCAATCACTTAATCATTATTTACCCAAATATATATTTTTATTCCCCAATTAATGC
>JBBRJL010000085.1:0-8309 GCA_038219375.1 Chitinophagales bacterium
TTTCTTGTTGTATTTCTGGCAATTGAGTCACTTCTTGATCAGATTTCCCTACACCGAGTACTCTGTAACCCTTGGATGCTAATGTAGAAGTAGCTCCTATTATTAGTTTTTTTTCATCATCTGTCAATATTGAAATAGCCAATACACCTTCTACACTACCCTTCACTGCAATAATATTGGAATTTTTATTATCACTATATATATGTGTCATTACCGGAGGTGTTCCTGATAGTGGATATTCCTTGATCATGTGGAAGTTAGGTCTTTTGTCATCACGATACACTTTAGTATATAAGGCGTGAATTGATATCTCCATAGCATCAAATGGCTCTACTTCTGAAGCCCACATAGCATATTCTAGGACTTCATTTGCGGCTTGCGCATCGCCAGTATAATCAAGCATCTCACATGAAGAAAAATCATATATCGATGCAAGTTCCATTTTATTTTCTGTCAATGTGCCTGTTTTATCTGTACAAATCACTGTCGCCGCACCAAGTGTTTCCACCGTAACAGGGCTCCTTGCTATGACTTTCTTTTTGTAAAGGTGATAGGCACCCAATGCCATAAAAGTGCTAAAAGCGACTGGAATTTCTTCTGGAAGTACTGACATGGCTAGGGTGAGCCCCTTTAGTAAACTTTCCAAAACATCACCATCTTTCAGATAATTCAAAAACCAAACCATCAAAAAAGCAATAGCTCCAAATATTACCATAGTCCGTATGAATTTGGAAATCTGAAGTTGTAGTGGTGTCTTTTCCGTGGTAATTTTATCAATGGTAGCTCCGATTTTACCCAATTGACTTTGGTTGCCTATCGCAATTACTTTGGCAATACATGAGCCTGATACAATCATGGTACCACCAAAGAGTTTATTTGTTTCTTCTTCTGTATTTTTAAAAATTGGTAAGGATTCACCTGTCATTATACTTTCGTCAACCGAAAGGTCATTTTGTTGTAGAACGATTGCATCAGCAGGTACAAGGTTTCCATCTTCAATCATAAAAACATCATCAACCACCAAGTCGTCAACAGATATCAATTGTTTTACTCCTGACCTAAATGCATTAACTGAAGGATCTGCAAGTTTATTGAGCGAATTTACTGCATTTTTACTTTTATTTTCTTGATAAAGGGAGATTCCTGATACAAAGAGTAATGCAAAAACCATAACAACTCCTTCTGTGTATTCGCCCAATATAAAGTAAATGGATGCCGTGAGTACAAGTATTAAAAATAGTGGTTCGGAAATTATTTCCTTGATGGTAACCCATAACTCATTGGCTTGATTGTAAGATATTTTATTGGAGCCAAACTTCTGTCTCTGACTTATAACTTGCTCTTCATTTAGTCCTTCAAAAACTTCATCCTTCATGGTTTATAAATTAAGATGGTAAAGATATCATAATAAAATGATGTGAGTCAATAACTTACAGTCAAAAGAAATGAAATGGCGAAAAATCTAGATTTTAATTCATTGATAATGTGTCAATTAAGATTTTGAATTTTTGTATTCAAATTGACTTTAAGTACAGACTTAAAAAAGATGAAATAGTAAAATAGTTTTGTGGTTTGAAGTAAAATAATCAAGTGGGGATAGTTACATTATCGAGAAAATAAAAAGGACTGTAAACCTCACTCATGATACATTTTTATGTGTTTATGACTCTGAGCACAAGACGAACCTGATCCTAGGCACCTTCAATTTCGGTTGTTGGGATGACCTCTTTGGGGATCTTTAATCTTGTGTTTTTTTTGATTTACAGTCCCTAATACTAGGATCTCAAAATAAAAAACTTCAACTTTTGTCGTAAGACGATGCAAACATAAGATATAAACATATTATAAAAAAACTTAATATGTATTATTTTTATATTTTTATTTTACCTATATAAACTATTTAAATATGATGGGAAGTAAATACAGACTAATACACTGAATTGCAACACATTAAAAATAAAACACTAAACTAAGACATCCAAAAGAATATATTAAACAGATTTGATTAAATCCAACATATTTCCATACAAATCTGCGAAAACAAGGATTTCTCCGTACTATTCTTTTCTTCTAGGTCGAACTATTTTGATATCATCCTTAAGTAAACTTTGATAATCTCTTTCAAAATCATCGGTGTATAAAAAAATCACCCTACATATAGACTGATTCCCTACCCTGCTTTTTTGTTCTTCGCCTGCAAAGTTGGCAAGTAGCAAGCCGTAACTACGCTTTCGTTTTGGCACCACGATAACCCACCATTATTTTTCATCCAAAATTGTGTCTTCTACAAAGTCAAATCATAACTTAGGTATCGTTATGAACTAAATTGTACAAATTTGAAGTCGTTATTTTATTTATTATTCGATTCGCAAATTAGGAGAATAGCAGTAGTTACTTGACGAATTTGCAACGAAAAAAAAAGATAAAAGAACAAGCCAAAATGTATAGGTTAATTCTTTACCAACATAAAAACTAATAGCTTTATCATAATCATCTACGACTAATGTTTTATGTCCTATGTATTGGTCAATCATTTATCCTATTACCTTATCACTGTGATATCACCTTGATACTTCCATAACTGACCGTCAGCCAATACTAACTCCACAATCAATACATAAACGCCTGTCGCTACTTCCTTTCCCTTGAATGTACCATCCCATCCGATGTTCGGGTCGCCAGGTATCATTGCAGTAGATCTAAAGACATTTTCTGCCCATCGATCATAAATTGCCACTTGATTTATACGTTCGATGCCTCGGACTTGTGGGATATAGAAAATATTATTTCCACCTGAAGAATTTGGTCTGAAAATATTAGGAATAGCTTTATCTACGTCGTTAACAACTTTTACCAATACGCTTACAGTTTGTTCGCACGATCCACCTAGACCATAAGTGATTGTATAAATGGTATTGACTAGAGGCCTTACCCACAATTCAGGGCAACCCACACAAAGGATACTGTCTCTATTCTCCCATACTAGGGAAGCAAGACTAGAAGGGTCTATATTATATTCAGGTGCAAGTAAGATAGAATCACCAAAATTTATGGTAAATTCTGTGTCGATAATCAGCTGTAAGTCAGGGCCGTCTAACAGTACTGCTTCATCTTCCACTACACATCCTAGAGCGTCTGTTACTACTATTTGATAAATTCCTTTAGGTAAATTAAAAAACGATTGTCGGTTACCAACTTCAGCCCCATTAAAAATTATATTATATGGGGGCGTCCCATTAAGAGATGTCAAAGTAATACTTCCATTAAATACGTCTTCACAACTTGGCGAAACCGCATCAATCAAAACTTCAGTAAACTGAGGCGGTTGTTCAGTTATAATTTCATTTCTAGTACTAATACAACCGTTTTTAATATTAAATATTTCTATTTTAAATGTCCCCTCATCAAGGATATCAATAATATAGTCTGTCACTCGCTTTACAATATTTCCATTCACAGTTGACCAAGTTGCGATAAACTCATCGCCTCGTGAAGATGTAGACGCATCTAGCGTCACGTTTCTGTTTTCACATTCTATAGCTCCAATTAATTCTACTTTTATATCAGGCCTTATGGTATCAATTGGCAGCACCAAAATCAATGTATCCCTGCATCTATTTGCATCAGAAACAATCAAAGTGTACATCCCCGCCTCTGTTGTATTAACGGTAGGTGTATCGTAAACGACTCCAGATTCACTCGTCCATTGATAGCTTACATCTGCCTCTGCAGACAGTGCCATAAGAGTAGCTATTGGATTCTTACATGTTATGGTATCTGTTACAATATCAAACCCTGGGGGACGTGTATCAATATCTACATAGAAATGGTCAATGGCAATACATCCATTTGCGCCTGTTACTTGAATGGTATAATCCCCTGTTTCATTAGTCTCGGGTGTAGCTACATTTAACGTTGTACCTGAAGGAAAAATCCATTTATACCCCTTTATTTGGTCATTAGATATGACAGACAAGGCTATCAAACTAGTATCACAAGGAAGTAATATGGTGTCTTGAATCTCAAATACAGGTAAATCTACATCTTGAATAATGTCTAGCTTTGCTACTGAAATACAACCATTACTTCCCGTGATAGTGACTAGATACAGACCAGGTTTGAATATAATTGGAGCACGTACGCCACTCATAAACTCATCAGGTCCTTCCCATTGATAACCAATAATTGATGTAACTGGAATTACACCTATCGTTATCTTACCTTTTGTACAAGTTAGCGTATCACTGAAAAGTGTATACTCAGGAACATCGTCGCTTTTTATAACATTTATGGTGGTGTCTTTTGTACAAAAATTATCCCCAACAATATTTAATTTATAAAAGCCTTCTAATGAGACAGTCAAGCTACTACTTGTTTTGGTTGTATCGGTATCGGGTCCTGTCCATGTATAAGATATCACATTCCTATCTACATCAACTCTCAGTTCTACAGTTGGGTTAAAACAGTTGATAGTATCACTGATTAATGCTAAAATATTGGGCGAAATACGATCTTCGGAGACCAATATATTGCCTTCCGTCACACACTCTTCTTCATTTTCAACTTCAAAAATATAAGTTCCAGATAATGAAACCAAAAATGACAATGAATCTTGTGGTATCGGTTGTGGATTGGATGGATTACGCCATATGATATTTGAGTATGCATTTGTCGGAGTTACTGAAATAATGGACAAGGTGTCTTTGCAATTTATGACTGTAGACTCAACATTAAATATTGGGAATATCTTTTGCTCTACAATGGTTACTGTGTCAAAAGATATACAATTATTCGCAGCCGTAAGTTGAGCTATATATTGTCCAGGAGTTGAAACTTGGATGGTATTACTAGTACTATTAGTCGGTAGCCACCTTATGTTACTGAGTGGTTGATTATAGTCTGTACTCAATGTAATCTCAGTTAGTTTGCAAGTAAGTGTATCAGGTGGAAAAATATTAAAAATGGGAGCCAAAGTATCATAACCTATCGCAAATGTTATAGAATCCCTACAACTGTTGGGTGCTATACCTATCATAACATAACTTCCTCCTTCATAAATGAATACATCTTTCCCATTAGCTGAATAGCCATTGCCACGCCAATTAAATATAGTACCTGTGATTGAAGATGATGCACTTATCATAACGGAATCCATCTGACATTTTATAATTGGAGTTTCTACACCCAACAAAGGCAAAGTATCGTTCCTATAAATCAATACTGAATCAGAAGTAATACAGTTTTTTTGATTGACAAATGAATAGTAATATGTCCCTACTTTAGAAATAAAAGGGGATTGTTTATCTGAATAAAACCCATTTTCAAATGTGTATTCAATCGATACAATATCAATATTCAACAATCGAATCTGTACACTATCTTTGAGACAATCCAAGGGTTCAGAAGTAATCTGTGGAACGGTATAAATCCTATCATCTATCACCGCTAAATCTTGATGATCAGTACATCCTGTAGATGGGTTTGTGATCGTAACCTTGTAAATACCTCCAGCCAATACGCGTGGCTCTGCGACATCGTTTTCAAGCAATTCAGGGCCTTCCCACTCATACGTATAGCTTCCATTAGAAAATTTTTGTTTTAACTTTAACGTATCACGTCCGCATCTTATTGAATCTATAATGTAGACTACATTGGGTATATCATCTCCATTAAGAACTAATATTTCAGCTTGTCCTACACACCCATTTATTCCCGTATAAGTCATTCTATAAATGCCTTGGGTGTAAACCATAGGTTCAACATCCGTACTCGAAAAATCTGTAGCGGACCAACTTGCTGATTTTAAAGATATATTTGAATTTACTTTTATTGTTACCGTATCTACAATACATGACAAAGAATCTACCATCAATGTTACTATTGGGATCAAAGTGTCTGCTTGTACTTCAAATGTCGCTATTGCTACACAACCATTGTCTAGCGCACCTACTTCTACTGTATAATTGCCCGGAGTGCTAATCCTTGGATTTGGGGAAGTTGACATAAATTGTGTACCTGACCAATTATAGCTTTCGATAGTTTTATTGGTGGTGATAACAGGTCTTACGAATGTAGAATCACAACTTATGGTATCAACTGCCAGTGATGTGATCAAAGGCGCTACCTTATCTTCTTCAACTTCAAACGAGAATGTACCTCCACAACCATTCTTTACATCTTCCATAACTACTGAAATGAAACCTGAATTTGATACAAAGGGGTTGCGACTATTCACATAAGCGGGTAGAACTCCAGTCCAGTTATAATTGTATTGTCTACTTGCATTATGATTTAAAAAAACCTGAACAGAGTCATTCCTACATGTAAGGGTGTCTGAAGTAAAGCTTGGATTCTCAAAAAAAATATCTTCAATAATTGTGATAGAATCTGTGGTAGTACAGCCACTCTCAGAAACAATTGTTACGATGTATTTACCTGGGAAACTTGTAATTATGCCCTCAGGAGTGGGCGTAAACGGGTGTCCATCTTCCGAAAACCAAACTTTCGATTGGATAGGGTTATTGGATGTTATATTGATTTCTATTTCTGGTTTATTACAAGTAAGCGTATCGGATTGAAAAAAAATATTTGGATTGGATGAATCAAGAAATATGGTTTTTTCTGTGGTATCCTTACATGTTACCCCTTGGAAAGTGCCTGTTATCTCAAGAAAATAAGTACCTACATTTCTAATGTCTACAATAAAATCTGTCGGATCTGAGCCAATAAGCCCATCATTGGTAAACCAATTGTACATTAGATTATTAACTATTGAGCCTTCATTAGTTCCAGTCAATGAAAGGACATTGCTTAGGCAGCTCAATGAGTCTCTGTCGGATTCTATAGTAGCATCCAAACTGATCACCCTCAAGTCCAACCTGACCAAAGAATCGCAAGCACCATTCTCAATGGCAATGTCATAAATACCTTCTTGATTATAGCTTACACCATCAATGATAAGTGATGTGCCCGCACATATATACTGTTGTAAATTGACTAGTGCGGACTGATTTGAGATAACGACAACCATACAACTATCTGAAACAGCAGCGCAACTGCCCGCAGAAAAAAACAAGTTATTTAGTTGTATATTGTTCAACTGTGTGCCGATGGCAGGGAGCGCTGATGTTTGATTATTTGAATATTGAATTCCACAAATGGTATATGTTCCAGCAGGATATGATCTCAAGTCTGCTACATCTGAATATGCGAAAATGATACTATCTTTAAATATTACATTACTATATTCATAGACTGAGTCTACAGGAAATTGGAAAGTAAAAACTTTTGCAATATCAAACTCAAGTCCTTCATCACCTTCACAATAAGAAATATCGGGATTCAATATGTCGCCGGGATCGAGAACACATTCACCACAAGTGACGCCCTCGTCTTCACAAAATATAAGGCTTGCATCCAATAAAATACCTTCATCGCCATCTGCAAAATCTATACATCTTAAAGTCCAGGTGCCATTGACTGAACCTAAATTGAAATTTTCAAGGTTACCTATATGTGGGTAATAAATCCCGGTGTAAGTGTTGAGACTAAGCCAATCTTGATCATTCTCCCACGTATCATTAAAACCAGCATCTGGAATTGCCGTTGCAGCTGCAGGTACAAAAGTAACGTCCCAAGTGATCAATCCAGTAAAATATGCATTTATGTCTCCACCTGTTAAAGTAATCTTTTGTCCTGATGGAGATATCAGCTCGATAAAAAGCTCTTTCATAAAATTGTGGCGAAATCTCAGTTTTACACCACAAACTCCTTGATTCGGGTTAGCGAGATTATTTATCGTTGCTCCAGAAACTAGAATTGACACATTTGTCGTATCAGCTTGATCATTAAATTCATCATGGATGACATACGTCTTATTCAACCCACACTGAGCAGACATTCCATAAGAAAATATGAGTATTATGAGTAGTATTAAGTACTTCAACTTCTTCTATGAGTTTTGGTTAAAAAAAGAAAAAAGTAAATATCAGGGAAACAAACTTTGCAATGCAAATATAGGTAGTTTATCAAACTTCGAGACCTAAAATAATAAAAACAAAGAAAATAAATCAAAAATAAAGTTTAAATCTCTTGAAATAATTACCTTAGCAACTTAAATTTTTAATGACCAATGAATAAAGTATTAGTAGCAAATAGAGGAGAGATCGCATGCAGGGTAATGCAATCATTAAAAAAAATGGGGATCAAAAGTGTAGCTGTCTATTCAGATGCAGATCGTGATGCGCTACATGTAAAACTAGCTGACGAAGCCTTTTACCTGGGACCTTCACCATCTTCAGAATCCTATC
>JBBRJL010000086.1:0-8261 GCA_038219375.1 Chitinophagales bacterium
GGTTCCCTAGTTGCAAATACCAAATTGCCCCATTGATTGAATACTTTAAAGTCTATCTCTGCTATAAATAAGGCTACTCTTGGCACAAAAAGATCATTCCTACCATCTCCATTTGGCGTAAAAGTATTTGGTAATTCAAAAAACGGACAATTGTCGACACAAACCCTTTCACTCAAAACGCTTTCATTTCCCAACATGTCCACAGCCGATACCGCATAACATCCTAATAATCCATTCTCAGGATAGTGAATATATTTCAGCGTTTGATCTGCATCCAAAGAGTCAATTCTATTCAAACTATCCGTAGTTCGTTCTGCATAATAAATAACATAGTAACTGATATCATCACTTATTTCAGGACATGTAATGAAAGGATTCGACCATTCTAATGTATTGTACAATTCGTCAAGATTGGTATCACTATTCAAGACATCACAAATGTTTTTGACCGTCAAAGTAGGGGCACAAGAAGGCACATTATCTTCTGGACTTTGACAGACTTCTTGAGAAAAATTGATCAGTGGTTCTTCAATATCTGGTATTGCATAAGTTCCGATAGCTTCTATTCTGTAACAATACAAACTATCGTTGTTCAAGTTTCTATCTGTATATGTGGAAAGTGGTGTAGTAGCAATCAAATCAAAAATACCAGCGTTATTTTTACGATAAATTTTAAATTCTTCGTTGCTCCATGGTGTATCTGCTTCCCAAGTTAGGATATTTATTTTATCTGATGGCGTTATAGTTAAGTACTCAGATGATGCTGAAGGCGATGAGCCTACAGCGATGCCATTACTTCTTAAAGAAATGATATAGGCATATTGATTTTGTACAGTATTAAGACCTGAATCAAAATAATTGGTATCTAATGGTGATGAAAAAGTAGGCAAATCAAATGTGGCGATACTTTGGAAAACCATAGAAGGATCGGCTCTCAAGATTTCGTATCTATACGGTCCCGGATTTTTTATGGTGTCTAATTGTTCTGCGAGTGGCTTCGTAAATCTTACATGGATGATGCCCGCAGTAGCAGATGTTTGGTCCACCGATACTTTTGTGATCAACGGTATATCTCTCATTAAGATCAAGCAAGTTTCATTAGAAGGTAAGCTTTCTACTCTATTGAAAGGATTGTTTGTGGCAGTGAGTTTGGCGAATTCTGCTTGTACTCTATAACAATAGGTAAATCCTGGTTCAGTATTGCCATCTATATAAAAATATTTGCCATCCGCAATTTGTATGGTTTTAAAGACAATTCTTCGATACGGAGAGTTGGACAATCCGGGGTTGCAGGTATCTGGCATATAACTCGTACTAGCTATTTTACGCCAAACGGAAAAACCTTGAAAATAATTATTGTCTGTTACTTCGCATGCGTAAGGACTATCCCATTCAAGCCTGACCTCAGCATTTTCTGACTTTGCTACTAAATTCTCAGGTGCAGGTCCGACTATCTTTATCCTAATGGTTTTTAAGACAGCTAGTCCTGTGGAGTCGGGGTAAAAGTTATCCACCGCTCTGAGCACAATCTGATAGTAGGTATCTGAGATGTGGTTGCAATTAGTTTGCCATTCAAGGGTGGCGTTAAATTTTACAGCTGTGAATCTGGTTGGCCCTATGATGACTGCAGGAGACTGAACTTGAAATGGTCCACCAGTAGCTGTTAATCTCACCAATTGATTGGTATTCGGGTCATTAACTTCGATATTGAATGATATTTTTTCGCCAGCTACGACACATAATTCATCTAGTGCTTTGATAATAGGTGGCTCGTTTTCGCAAGCCCTTATCAATATTTGCATATCTCGAAATATGGTATTGATCAATATGCCATTACGATACTCTTTGATCAGGATAGCAATATTATATTCGCCTTGCAATTTAGGCGAGTTCCATCGTATCTCACCAGTTAATGCATTGATGGTGAATGAATTGTTGTTGCTCGTACCTATTTGGTCGGGATTGACATAAAGGGGAACAGGCGTATTAATATTTTGCAATGGAGCTGTCAATTCGTACGCCAAACTGTCACCGTCAAGATCAAAAGCATTGGGATTGTGTATAAAAAGTTTATTGACACATCCTATATCGATAGGTGGTTGTAATAAAATGGCAGAATTGTTGAATCCTTGAAATTGCTGATCCAAAAGTGTAAAAGAAGTGGTTAGGAAAAAGGGAATATCTATAGAGTTTGGATAATTTACATTCAATATTCCTCCGATTCTATTGGGATCAAGAAAAGAAATCGTGTACGTAGCTATACCCGGATAAGTATGGGTAGCGACGTAGTAATTTATCTTGATATCATTTGGCTCGATTCTAGTACGAGCGTTATCTCTACGCACAAACTGATTGGTACCATCTCCCCAAAAAACATCTAGACTATCTCTGTCTGCTGCAGTACTACTATTTTTTGTGTAAGTAGTGATGGTCATTTCTATGGTCAACTGACCTATTTGTCTGTAAGTGATTTCGCCAGCCCTATTGTGGGTAGCAAAAACTATCATAGGCGACAGACCGACGATAAAAAATGATATTAAAAGTTGTTTGATTACCTTCACGAATACAAATCTAACGATATATTTCTTAATACCCAAAGTTAACAATATTTTTTTAGCTTAGTTCTTATATAAATGTCTGCCAGATGTCAGTTTCATAGTGAAATTGGAATATTTTCATTTGCTTTCACTAAAATATAGAGTACTAGATAGGTTTATTATTTTTATAATAAATTTTGGAAAAGTTTGGAAAAACCGCCGGCGGGGTGTAGCTTTGCTAAATATATAGACAAGTTGTGCGTAATTTAACTACAGGACCTGCACTGAATTAAAAAACAAAGTTTATAAAGAATTGGAATCTGCAGATGATTATTTATTAGAATAAATTTCAGGTCTGATCAATTTGGAGTCAAAACAAAATGAGATTATTAAAATTCCAACTCATTACGAAGCAGCATTAAATAAAAGCATTTTCCAAATCAAGTCAGGAAATACTATTTCAAACTTTGATATCGAAGAAAGTATCGAAAAATGGCTTTACAAATAATTTTCCACCTGAGTTCTACATCGCTACTTCCTCGCACACTAAATCATCCATTCTATTCGTTTTGAAAAGTCTTAACATTCAAAATAATAAGTCCGACCACCATGTTTGATGGTCAGGACAAAACACCGTAAATCTGTCTGAATTTCCCAAGGGAATCCTTAGCTTTGTAGTCGTAAACCACAGATACTAATTGTATCAAAAAGAAATACACTTTTAAGGTGGATGAATCGTTGTGGATATTGATAGATAAGTTATGGGAAGGTGAACAAAGAGAGTTGCAGTATCTAGCCTTAGACACACTATCTCCTTTAGCGTCCAAATTTTCTGAAGGGCATGTCTCTAAACTTGAAAAAATGATCATTACTAAATCGTTGTAGGATAAAGCAGATATGATCACACCCAACCTAATAGGGAAAATATTTTTTGAAAAATCAGACTTGCCGGAATAGTGATAATATGTCGTTGCAAAGATCTGCGATTATATTTCAATTAAAATACCGACAAGAGACAGATATAAATCTACGCTCAGAAGCAATATTGAAAAATGATGTTTCGAAAGAGTTTTTCGTTAGAAAAGCACAAGGTTGGGCGTTAAGGCAATAAAGCAAATACGACCATCTTTTTGTCAAAAACTTTGTGGAATCAAATCCAAAGTTATCTAGACTCACGCTAAGAGAAGCCTAGAGATCATTAAAGTTATAATTAAACTTAAATCTTTTTTTTGTATCTTACTTTCGGTACGTTCGGTGTAAAATTAGCTAAGAATGATTAGTTGTAAATGATGACTTGAATGCTATTTTAGGAGTTTTTCTAAGTAGTGATATTCTATCCCAAACATTTTTTTGATGGCTTCTACTTCAGCCAAAGCTTTGGGATTGGGTTCGGATTTTACCCCTGTGATTATTAGGTTTTTGCCTGTGTGTTCAGAAGAAATGAACTCAAATACTTGGGTTTTATAACCATGCGCTTCCATGATAAGTGCTCGAATACCGTCCGTAATAATTTCTGCTTGTCGCTCCTCTAGGATACCATTAGATAGGATAGGAGAAAGTGCATTTTGGTGATGCATCGCATTTCTGATTTGTTTGTGGCAGCACGGCGATACTATAATATAAGATGCATTTGCTTGAATACCTTTAGCTATGGCCATATCGGTCGCTATGTCACAAGCGTGGAGCGCAATAACTATGTCAGTGTCTGTGACGTTTGCTTCTTCTATACTTTTTTGTTGGAAAGCTAGGCCTACAAATTCACACTCAATAGCTGACTTATAACAGGTGGCTACAAGGTCTTCCCTTAATTCATATCCGGTCATTCTTATCCTAAGTCCACGAGTATTGGTAAGGAAATCATAAAGCGCAAATGTAAGGTAACCTTTACCGCTACCCATATCTGCAATGGATATCGGTTTTACAGTAGGAAGGTCTTTGATCAGATGATCTAGTATTTCGATATACTTGTTGATTTGTCTGTATTTATCTTGAGACTTGTCGTATATTTTTCCATCTTTTCCAGCTAAGCCCAACATTTGTAAGTAGTGAGCATTTTCAGGAATATACCGCATTTTTTTATGATCGTGGGAAGCATCAAGGACGATTTTTTCTTTCGTTTTTTTTGTGAACATCGTACTGCTCCCTTTTTTATTTTGTAAAATAGATGTTTCTTCTTCCTCCGTAAATAAAACTGCGTTCAGGAATGATTCATTAAGAAGATGCTGTATCACATGTGATATATCTTCTTTTTTATAATTTTTTACCTCATCTTTTGTTTTGTACCTATAGGTGAGCGAGTATTGCAGTTGATGTTTTATTTCAGCTGTTTTTAGGTAGACATTTTGTATGTCTTTTTTTTGTGCTCTAGGTTTCGAAAATGTAATTTTGAATAGTTGACCATCAAGAATGAGTGTTTCTATTTTTGAGAGATACTCTTGTACCTGATTATTGTTGCTTGTCATGAATGTTTATTATATTTTGCAAAGGTAATCAAATGGTCAAATTGCTTTCGGTTATTTAAGTGTAAAAAGCTATATCCATTTTTTTTCTTCAAAAATATGGATCAAATTATCTTTAGGATTATGATGATATGTCATCCAACCAAGACCTTGAGCAGCTTCAATATTCTCTTTTAAGTCATCAATAAAAATCGTTTCTGCAGGATTTAGATGACTATCTTCTTGTACAAATTCAAAAATATCGGCGTTGGGTTTTCTTTTTCCAATCAAGTGGGAATAATATGTTTTATTAAAAAACCTTGTATCAAAATCCAAGATTTTGTACTTGTTTTTCAGGTCTTGATAGACCCAATTTAGATGTAGTTCATTCGTATTGCTCAGTAAAAACAGATTGTATTTAGTTTTTAATTCCAATAGAAAATCAAATTTTGCAGCATCCCATCCAATAAGCATGGCATTCCAAGCTCTTATTAAGTCGATACCATGTGGCATTTCATTGACGGCAAGTTGCTGTAGATTCCATAAAAAAGTCTCCACACTTATGTTTCCTATTTCAAAATCGTGTAGTACTTTATGGCTTTCAGGAGACAAAGTATTAGGGTCGAAAGTGGTACCCAACAAAATTTGTAAGGCATCATAAGTTTGCCTGTAATCGATGTCCAAAAGTACACCACCAAAATCAAAAACTATATTTTTTATTTGCGCCTCCACAGGTATTCATTTTTTAAACTAAATGGATACAAAAGTACAATAGTTTTGGGACTGACCAAGAAATCAATTATTACTGTTCGTTATTATTATTTATTTTGAAATGCTACACAGCAAAGTAATTATAAAACCAAACTTTGAAACTATCGATTTGTATCGGATTGACAATGTGAGTTTTAGGTGTGGACTAATTTTTTTAAAAATATATATGGTTGCCATAGGGGTAGAAACTTTAAGTCGTGTCTTGTTTTTGATGTAGAATCATTAATCCGTTTTTATATTAATTTTTAATAGCACCAAAATTTTATATTATGTTTTTATCAATCCATTCCAAACTGGTTTGTAACCATTTTGTAAACTACAGTTATCATTTATTTCATTTTTACCAGACATAGCATTGCTTATATAAATCGGCATATAGCTAGGTATTTTAGTTTCCGACTCTAAAATACCCACAATACTATCTGTCAATCTGCCTTGTCTGGCAATTAAATTTTAGCACCCAAAAATTTGAGAATGAATCCTTCAACACAAAGAAGCATTAATTATGCTTCTATCCTCACCGAATATTCCAAAGTAGTATTCTGTCTTCTATTCAAAAGATTTCTAAAAGATTATTACAACTTCGATAAAGTTTATATTATATTATTCTTTGCGTTTATTTGCCAATCTGGGCTTTCAGAAGCATCGGTTTATTTTAGATCTTTAATGTTACCTCCTGATCCTATTTCTTACAATACCCCTGGCACTTATACATTCACGGTACCTACTGGTGTATCTCAAATTACAGTCGATGTATGGGGTGCCGGTGGTCGTGGTGGATCGAGAACGTCAGGAAGTAACGCTTATGGTGGCGGTGGCGGTGGCGCATATTCACAACAAACGATACAAGTTACCGCTGGACAAACATATACAGTTTATGTTGGTCAAGGAAGTACAACTATTACCTCAGGTCAAGACTCGTGGATGTCGACAAATGCTGTAGGAAATGCGTTTGTCTTAGCAAAAGGAGGAAATAGTGTATCAGATAATAATACGGTTGGTGCTTTGGGTGGATTGGCATCATCAGGTATAGGATTGATCAAATATGATGGTGGCAAGGGTTCTGACAAAATAAGTTCCACAGCTGGCGGTGGAGGTGGGTCATCAGCAGGTTTATATTTGATTGGTGATAATGCAACGACAAGTGTAGGAGCAGTTGCTCCTACAGGCGGTGGAAATGGCGGTGCAGGCCGTACTGGCTCGAGTGGTAATGGCATTTCAGGGTCTCAACCTGGTGGCGGTGGTGGTGGCTCTTATAGGACATCGAGTAATACATTTGGTGGTATTGGCGGAACTGGTAGAGTGATTGTAAATATGTTTTCGGGGGAAATATGTAATAATGGAATCGACGATGATGGAGATGGCTTGATTGATAGTCAAGACCCTGATTGTGGTTTATTTTGTCAAATTGGAGGGATTGAAGTTCAACGATGGTTGAATGTTTCTGGTACGAGTATTTCTAATCTTACAAGCATTCCTGCTTATCCTAATAGTCCTAATGAAACCAATCAATTGAGTAGTTTTCAAGGAGTAAGTGAAGCGGGCGATAATTATGGTTCAAGGGTAAGGGGTGCTATTTCACCAACTATTACAGGGCTTTACACGTTCAATGTGACATCTGATGATGCGTCTGAATTATATCTCAGTACTAACGCTTCAGCCATTAACAAAACACTTATTGCTTCAGTATCAGGATGGACCAATATTACAGAATACACTAAATATGTTACCCAAACAACAGCAGAAATCTACCTAATCGCTGGTCAAAATTATTATGTTGAATTATTACATAAAGAAGGGACTGGAGGAGATCATTTTCAGGTGTATTGGAAAACGCCTGTAAATAACTCTTGGACTCTAATACCTGGTAGTAATCTGCGACCACTTTTATGTGGCGAAATATGCGGTAATGGGATAGATGATGATGGAAATGGACTGATAGATTGTCTTGATCCTGACTGTGGTTTTATTAATAATGGAGAGTTTGATGATAATACTAATGGATGGTCTTTGTTTACACAAACTGGAACAGTTGGAAACCTAAGTTTAGACAACACAAGTAAATTGTCAGGAGTAAATTCTGCAAAGGCAATCATTTCTGTTACTTCAGGTACGGATTGGCATGCACAATTGTCGCAAACTGGAAAATCAATTGTCCAAAATCAAAATTACATCATCTCTTTTGATGCAATGGCTTCGTCAAATAGGAATATATCAATGGGTCTACAGTTAGGACAATCTCCATGGACCAATTATTTCTATCAAACAAGTGCCGTTACAACGACCAAAAAATCATTTAGTTATCAATTTACAGCAAATTCTACTGTCACAAACATTGCAACAATTTTATTTAATCTGAGTTCCTTAACTGGTACCGTATGGATAGATAATGTGCAGTTTAGACCAGTATGCGATGAATTAGTGTCTTGTGAAACCCCAACTTTTTCATTTATAAGTCCTACCTTAGTTTCAGGAACTGCAGGTCAGGTTGGGGCAAAATATAAATTTATAAATG
>JBBRJL010000087.1:0-8212 GCA_038219375.1 Chitinophagales bacterium
ACCCTGTGGCGGATCAATTCCTTCTAACAAAAAATTACCACCTATGGTGGTCAATGAATCAAAATTAGGTAGAAACCGAAGTGAAGCATTATTGTTGATAAAAAGATTATCGCCTATTGATTTTACCTTATTTAAACCTTGAATTGAGATTAGTTTAGGATTATTTGTGATATTAATACTAACGCCCACACGTATGTCACCAAAATCTAAAATATGCTCAAGAGATTCATTGGCTGAGATGATTAAAGAACCAATGGAAACAAAATCTGATGTCCCTAGGATGTTTTTTAATGATTTGTTATTATTTATTTGAATCGATGCAACATGTTTTAAACTGACTGGGGTAATCAGTTCCTGAAGAAATACATTTTTTGTAATAGAAAAGGTAAATATAGAATCCAAATTCATTAATCCATCTAATGCTGTTAAACCAGAATTCTCTATTGAAATGCTGCTTGCAATCCTGACAGAGTCCAATCCAGTAAATGATTTCAAATTGATACAATTACTGAATTTAAGTGCATCTACTTTTGTAAATTGTTTGAATGGCTCTAGGGATACAATGCCCGGTCCATCTATGATCATAAATCCAGTTATCTCTTTGCATCCAGGATTTAAGATAGCAATACTATCGAGTTCAGATTGTCTTGTGATAAATCTGAAATCATTTAAACACGTTTGTGCTGTAAGAAAATTGACAAATGACAATAACAAGATTACAAAAATCTTGGGCATAATTAAATTTATCATATTTTTGTATTTGTATGTTAATAAATGGGTGGCATTTTAAACTTTCTATAAAATGCCACCCTCATTAATTCAATAATTAATCTTCACATTCAATATCTAAACCGACCGATGCATCAACCCATCCTCCACCAGTGCCACAATTCTTTACCCCGTTGATAGATATGATAGGTATAGATGACCCAAAAAATGTAAAACCGGGTATTAAATCATTCCCTTTTTTACAATCCCAAGGAGATGGTGCATAACTTATGAATGTTCCTCCCCAATTCAATGCATTAAGAATGGCTAGTATTTCATCTACTATTTCTTGATAATTTCCTGTAACATGGTAAGATGCTGTAAATGGAAAAACAGTATCTACACCCCCTATATTTAAAGTAATACTTTTTACAGTGTCTAACTGACAACAATTAGCTACCATATCCCAACATTTGTGATACGCACAAGAATCTTGGAGAGGGACACAATTTTTAACTTCTATCCGTCCGCTCGCACCACAAATGGGTACGCCTCCGCTATTTCTATAAATTAATTCAAGTGTATAATAACCATTTCATTGATAACAATATTTGAATTTATTATCAGGTTCGCTATTTGACGTAATGAGTGTGCCATCACCCATATCTACTTCCCAAGTATTTGTCCCTATTGAAGGAAGAACTTCTATATATACGCAACACCCAACGACGGTTATTTGTACAAATCCACAACCTAAACCTGTTTGGGCTGAAGCCTTGTTTATGATAACTCCAAAAACGAATGTTAAAAATAATAATGAAATATATTTTCTCATTTTAATAAAATTTATGTTTTTAAAAAATTAAGTTGAAAATTAAAATTTATAAAACATAATTCCTACGGAGGAAATAAACAGTTTAAAGGGACGGCAGGGTGCAAGGTGCAAGGCTGGAAATTTCTTTTATCCATGTATTTTATCCTTTTAGATTGCAAATTTATAGCATAAAATCAAAATAAAGAAATATATAATCACTTATTTTGAATATTTAACATTGAGTCCAATCCGAAAACACCAAATGTTTGATAATCAGCTGTTATTTACCTTTTGTCCGACCCTGACGACCCCTGCGATCCCTGACGACCCCCTGCCCCTGAAGGGGTGAACACCTGAAGGGAAACACCCCTTCTTCTAAAGGGAATATGTTGATTATCAATACAGTACAAATATCATTATTATGACCTTAGTATTAAATTTACTTTTCGGAGTAGACTCAAAATTGAACAATAAACAATGAAATATATATTTCGAATACCGATTTTAGTTCTGATACTTTTTGGTGCGAGTGTGGACTAAGCAGGGCATAGTGTGGTACATAATCCACCAGAGAAGGGAACTGTTTACATATCAAAGTCGGATAAAGCTACAGTAGTTGGCACTACTACACAGGGTTTAATTAGTTTAGGAAAAGCAGGCAGCTAGAAGCTGCCTAAACATTGGGAGCTAACTGTATATTGGGGGAAGTCGGCATATCGACATCCCCAATAATTCTTCCAAAAACCCCTAATCCAAAAACTTAATTCGTATAGGTAATCAAGCTATCATTTATATTTGGGCTTCAATGCTAAATCGTCTTGATCTTTTATGTAGATGGAAGCTACGGCCCCTATTAACATAAATACGCCTGATGTCATCAACGCATAAATAGCATGATCACCATATACGTTTTTTAATAATGGTCCGCCGATAAGTCCATTTATAATCTGTGGTACGGTGATGAAAAAATTAAAAATACCCATATAAATACCCATTTTTTTGGCTGGAATCGCTCCTGCCAACATCGCATATGGCATAGCTAAAATACTACCCCAAGCCATACCAACTCCTATCATCGGGAAGATCAACATTGCAGGGTCTTGTATCAAATATATGGATAACAATCCCAAACCACCAGCGAGAAGTGAAATGGCATGTGTATATTTTCTACCTATTTTTTTTGCTATCGCTGGCAATGTAAATGCATATATAGCCGAGACCAAATTGTAAATACCAAAGATATATCCTACTTCATTACCTGCCGTTTGATAATCAGGTGACGTAGTATCATTGGGTGCGAGTCCATATATATGTTCCGCAATAGCAGGTGTACTGTACACCCACATACCAAAAAGTGCAAACCATGAACAAAACTGGACAAGTCCAAGCTGTTTCATTGTCTCCGGCATCTTTCCGAAATCGTTGATTATCGCAGAGATAACGTCGGTAGGATGCTCATCAAATTTGTCATTCTCATCTTCTGTAAATGTTGATAATTCTTCAGGACTATACTCTTTTGTAGTAAATAAGGTCCATAAAATGGCCAATAACAAAATAGCAGCACCAATGACAAATGAATAGATAACATTGTCAGGTACACCTCCATCTACTGCTTCAACAGCAATACCAAACCAGTCTCCCAATATCTTTGGCAACCACGAACCTACGACCGCACCCAAACCAATCAATACTGTCTGGATGGCAAATCCTGCGGTACGTTGATCTGTAGATAATTTGTCCGCTACCAAAGCTCTGAAAGGCTCCATCGCTACATTAAAAGATACGTCCATGATCATCAACATACCCGCACCTACCCATAAAGCTGGAAGAAATGCCGTAAATAATGCTGCATTTGGCATTAAGACCAAGCCAATCGCTGCCATAATGGCGCCAACCAGAAAATAGGGTTTTCTCCGACCCAATTTAGTCCAAGTGATATCACTGTAATGTCCTATAAATGGCTGAACAAGCATACCTGTGATCGGTGCTACCAACCAAAACCAGCCCAACTGATGCGTGTCTGCACCGAGGGTTTGTAGGATTCTACTGGCATTGGCATTTTGGAGGGCAAACCCTGCTTGGATACCAAGGAAACCAACACTCATATTCCATATGGCGCTAGTAGGTAATAACGGTTTCTTCATTTCTTTGGCTTAATGATTAAAATTATTGGTATGATTATGAACTTAAAACGAAATATTCCCACGGCATCAGACTGATTTGATCACCTTGGCTAAATGATATATTTTTATTTGTAAAAACGTCAACACCTGAAATATCTCTGTCGGCTTTGACGATTTGTTTCTGTTTACTTAGGTTAATTATCGTGGTGACTTTTTGACCATTTTTAACTCTCTCGAAAGCATACACATTAGCATCATCCATGATTCGCTCCAATGGCCCACCATATACCCCATTCCATAAAGCTGCATTCCGATGTCTCAACTCATTCAACGTCTTGTAAAAATCGCTGTACATGTAATTTTTAAAACCAATATTGTCTTTCTCAAAAAACTCCAACCGTCTTGGCATTGGTTCTTCTTGACCACCATAAGTCAAGGGAATGCCTTCGATGGTATTTACCAAGACAGCAAAAGCAAGGTGTGCTTCTCCCATTCTTTCTATTTCTGAACCAGACCACGAGTTTTCGTCATGATTGGATGTGAAATTAAGGTAAGCCCCTTTTTTAGCTTTTGGTTTGTCATAAGACATCCAATTGTCTATGGCGCTTGCATTTTTAAATCCCTTGGCTACATCGTTAAAAATGTGGTGAAGAGACCAACTATACATACTATGAAAACAATCTTGATTCAAATGATCGTGCACTTCGGACTCAGCAAGTAAAAATAAATCCGGCTTGACTCCTCTTAACTTTGGAATGGTTTCTTTCCAGAAATCTAGGGGAACTAGTAGAGCCATATCGTGTCTGAATCCATCAATACCATATTTTTCCAACCAAAAAATCATATCAGCTACCATAGCCGCACGCATATCGCTATTGTTATAATTCAAGTCTGCCACATCATCCCATCCCATAGAAGTACCATGCTCCGTAAGAGGATCAGTGATATTGCCTTGACTGTCTTTAGTATAAAATTCAGGATGCTCTTTGATCCAGACATGATCCCATCCAGTATGATTTGGTACCCAATCCAAGATAACCTTCATACCTAGACTGTGTGCGGTATCAATGATAGATTTGAATTCATCAATGGTTCCAAAAGCTGGATTGGTTTTACGGAAATCAGAGACTGCATAATAGCTTCCTAGACTACCCTTCTTCTTGGTCTCACTAATCGGGAAAATTGGCATAAACCAAAGGATGTCCACACCCATTTCCTTGAGTCTTGGTAGGTGAGATTCAAACGCAACAAATGTTCCTTCAGTGGTGTACTGACGAATATTTACTTCATAAATATTTGCACTTTTCGCCCATTCAGGCAATGAAAATTCTGACAATTCCTTTTGCTCCATATCCTTAATCTAACTAAGTGACAAAAATCAACAAAGCACACAAAACGTTACATACGTCTTGTTAAACTTAGCCATTCGTGTCGAGTGGTTTAAAATTTTGGATAAAACTAAAACAATTTTTGAAAGTGTCTAAGAAAAACTCATAAATAATGTGTCAAAGAGACAATTAGCTTTAAATAGCAAGGTGTCGTCCTCATTGAAATGTAGAAAATACCGCTAAATTACAATCTGTCCAAAGCTACGCAAGGTTATTTATTCAGAATCCATTATTTCAAAGCTGTCGACTTCTATGATTTCTCCTGCTTGCAATTCGTTGAGATGAATATTCCCAATTCTTACACGAATTAAACGTAAAGTTGGGCATCCGACGGCAGCAGTCATTTTGCGGACTTGCCGGAATTTCCCTTCTCTTATGGTAATAGATAACCAGCTTGTTGGCCCATGTCTGTCGTCTCTTATTTTTTTTGTTCGAGCTTCAAAAACTGGCGCTGGACTTAATTTATGAACTTTGCAGGGAAGTGTTGTGTAAATTATCCCTTTTAAACTTATCTCTACTCCATCTTGTAGTTGTTGTAACGCTTCAGTAGAAATTTCGCCATCAATCTGAACGAAATATTCTTTTTCAATTTTTCTGCTAGTAACATGGGCACTGACCTTACCATCTGTAGAAAGCAGTAATAAACCTTCTGAATCTTCGTCCAGTCTTCCAATGGACATAGTGCCCTCAGGAAAATCACTGAGCTCGCTCAATAATTTTTTATTTCGTCTAATTTTTTGATTATTTACAAACTGTGACAGATAACCAAAAGGTTTATGAATTATAAAATGGCGATGCTTGTGCATAAGTTACTTTGGCTTTATTAAATATTTGTTTTATTCCACATGATCGAGTCTTTTGGGGGCTGTAACAGGGTTAATGGAATAAAAAACTAAATGTCATTTAAATTTAAGGCAGAAACATCATCAATTAAGCATCCTTATCCGAAATGTTTGAGAAAAATGACTTCTTTGTCCGTCAGAAATCTACTCCATCCTAGTTTGAGATCCTTTTTGGTCATTACAGCATGAAAAATATCTTTTTAAATTTCGAGAATCAACTATTTCTGATTTACCATACTCCAAAATTCATCAATAGACTAACAACTTCTATTGCCTTCTTTGGAATTTGCAACAAATAATTTTAAAATATTTTGGTATCAATTGCCATAATATATTTTCGATGATTGATTTTTTGATTATTCTGCTTGGCACAACACGGCTAGGCTATACGATGGGTACTGAAAGTGACCATATCATCTTAGCCACTATTATGGCTCGTGATTCATTAATTTATAAGTGTTTCAATGTACTCTGGATCCATTCTCATATCGCAAAAACCAACTACAAATAAATTTACATCATCAAACGAATAAAATAGATAATAATCCTTCACGATCTTTGCCCGTATTAATGATTTTTCCGTTAATTTACCTGATTCAGGATATTTTGACAAGATTTTAAGAGCATTCTTGACAGTTTGGTAAAGCTTTTTGGAATAAGTTCTTGTTTCGTTTCTCTGATGCCAATATTCAAGAATTTCATTTAAATGCTCCTTTGCATCAACTGTCCAAATTATTTGTAAAGCCATTTTTCGATACTATCTTCAACTTCAAAGTTTGAAATAGTATTTCCTGACTTCATTTGGGAAATGCTTTTATTTAAAGCTTCTTCGTAATGTCTAGGAATTTTAACAATCTCATTGTGTTTTGACTCTAAATTGATCAGACCTAAAATTTCTTCCAACAAATAATCATCTGCTGATTCCAATTCTTTATAAACCTTACTTTTTAACTCAGTGCTGGACATTATTTAATTTTTTATGTTATAACAAACTAAAACTTGAAAAAGTGCCATTTACACCTTCAAAACCTAATATCTTTGGTCTCCGACCACAAAGATAAGGATTCCTGATGGAAGTTCGGATAGATTTATAGTGCTCTTGTCTTTTACATCACTTGTTTTAGAAGCACTCTTTATGTAAATATTCAAGTTTTCCAAAATCAAACAGTTTTGTTTTATCACCTTGGAATCTAACCTTAATAAAACTTCTAAGATCAGGGTGGTCGTTTTCGATTCGGTGAATACCTTCAATTCCTTTTTCTTGGAATGAATGCGCTATACTTACATCAAAATCATGAACACTATATTAGCTATTATTTATTACCACAAATCTTTTCGTATCGTAGGTAATTATTTCATGATAATTGGGCTTTATTAACAATCCACTTTCATCGATAAATCTACAATTAGAATTAGAGTTAATATTTTAATTAATTAGGTCATAATATATTATTAATGTCAACTATGTATCTTAGTCTGTTTCTAATGCGCATAACGTTTAATATATGAAGCGTAAGCTACCGATAGGCGGCTATGATTCATATACATTTTTAGACTTTGTTTATCTTGCTACGTAATAATAATATTTAGAATCAATTTCTGTTTTCAAGCTTATATCGAACAAATGGTTTGATTTAATTTCATCATCACCTTTTTGATAGGCAAATCCATAAGAGTTGTCCAAGACACCATCAATCATGAAGAAAATCCCATCTGAATCATTGTAAATAGCATAAATATCCAATTTATCGATTATTTTTAAAATTGATTCATCCTCACCAAAACTATCAGGTACTTCAATGCTAATTGAATCTGAAAGAGGGAAAGGAGAGTCGCTAGCAATTACATATTCCCAATATTGATTGTTTTCTCTATACAATTCATTAACTCTTGCTAATTTACCCTGCTTCATATAAACTGTTTTATCAGATTTCAGTAACAGTTTGGTTAGTTCTGAAAATATCTCTTTATTTTTTTTGAAGTATTTTTTTCGATCTTTTTCTTGTGAGAAAGCGTTTTTCAAAAAAGTATTTGGTAAATCTTGGGCTTCCTTTAATTTTACTCCGTAATAGTTAGAAAAGCTTCCCCAGAAAAAATTTGGAATTATACTTGCCGTTTGGAGTTCATTCATTACCCACACTAAAGAATCATTCAAAGGACGAGGATCCCATTTTGAAAATGGTTTAGAGTTAATTAAATAACTAAAGTTTCGGCGATATTAAATAACTGATTATAAGTTAATTAGAAATAATAAAACATTATATATGTACATTTAATTCGTTGTAAATCAATCACTTAATCATTATTTACCCAAATATATATTTTTATTCCCCAATT
>JBBRJL010000088.1:0-8156 GCA_038219375.1 Chitinophagales bacterium
TCTGAGGCTGGCTTTAAAGCTATGTCATTATCTGGTGATTCTTTGTTAACATCGACCACTTTTGGTTTGAATTTTTTATTAGCATCAAAACCAGAAATTTTTCAAAACCAATATCTGTCATCACAAGTTGTCGACATAAAAGGCCGGATGTTAACTGTTTTACTTCTTGATAATTTGTTTTATTTTGGTAACGAAAATGGTCTTTTTTATGGACATAGAAATAAGAGAGAACTAATTTCCATTTGTCTTACTGATGACGAAACTACGGTAATTATTAATGGAATATTAAAATCTTCGGATGGTTTAGTTTGGATATCTACTGAAGGTTATGGGGTTTTTATTCTTAAAGATAACATTCCAATCAAACATTTTACAAACGAGTTGCTTGACCTAAATATACACTCCATGAGGTTAGACAATCTCAATAATATCTGGTTGTCTACTCGTTTAGGAGTAAATAAAATAGAAAAGACTGGATCTGATTATGTAGTAAGTAGCCTTACTTCCTATCATGGTTTGCCCAGTAATTACATTAATGATACCTATTGTTATGATAATTTATTGCATGTTGCGACTGATGCGGGCCTTGTAAGTGTTAATCTAGATGACATAAATCATAAAGAATTTAAAGTAGCTCCTCCGGCTTATATTTTGAGTGGTAGGATGATAGATAAGAAAATGTGGACAAAACTTAACTTAAGTGAATTCGGTATTTTTGACTCCCAACAAAATTCTTTTAGTTTCGAGTACACGGGAATTTCTCATAGAAGTAACGGGAAAATAGGCTTTGAATACAGATTATTACCCACAATCTCTAATTGGACTTATACTTCAAATGACAATATTACGTTTAGTGCACTTAGTCCTAGTATATACACTTTTGAAGTTAGAGCTGTAAACGCTATCGGCATTAGAAGCGCTGAACCAGCAAGATATTCATTCGAAATTTGTAAACACTTTACACAGGCTACTTGGTTTATTCTTTTGGTGGCAGCTTTATTAATTGGGTTGTCAGTTCTTATCGTATCAACATACTTCAGAATTAAAAGGCGAAGGTATGAAGAAACCAACAAAACTCAAAGAATAATCAGCGAGTTGAAACTCAAATCTCTACAATCACAGCTCAATCCCCATTTTATTTTTAATTCACTCAACGCTATTCAGCAGTTTATAAATGTCGAAAATCGTAGATCTGCGAATGATTATTTGGCAAGATTTGCACGTTTAATGCGTTTATATCTAGGTGGATCTGAAAGTCAGTTTATTTCATTGGAACAAGAGATGGAAGTCATAAAGCTTTATTGTCAATTAGAACACCTCAGATTTGCTGATAAATATCAATATGAAATCAAAGTTGAAGTCGGTTTAGATTTGTCACAAATTATGGTGCCTGCTATGTTATTGCAGCCACACGTAGAGAATGCAATAAGGCATGGATTAGTTCCTTCTGGAAATAATAATAATAATTTCTTGATGATAGACGTTTATAAATCAGATGGAGGCGTAATGTGTATTATTCGTGATAATGGCATAGGAAGGGCAAAATCCCTCGAGCTAAAAATGTTTAAACAGGAGAGACATAGATCATTAGGAAATAAAATTTCAAAGGAAAGGCTCGAAGTCATCAGAGAGTTGAAACTTGCTAATATTATCGAAACCATAGATGATATTATTTGCGAAGACAGAGTTTGTGGCACGGAAGTAAAAATATTTATAGGGTTCAAAAAAAGTCCTTAATTTTATACTACTATCACATTGAAGATATTAAAAAGTGTAATTAATCCAACTGTATGAAGTCAGAAAAATTTAAGGCTGTAATTATTGATGATGAAAAACCTGGGAGGGATAACCTTAAGGCGATACTTGGTGATTATTTTGATGACATTCAGATAATTGGTGAAGCAGATGATTTACCATCTGCACTAGCTCTCTTTGGGAAAGTAACTCCTGATATTGTATTTTTGGATATCGAACTCGGTCTGAATACTGGTTTGGAATTGTTAAGCTTGTTTGATAAGCCATCTTTCGAAGTTATCTTTATTACTGCTTATGAAGATTATGCTGCCAAAGCGTTTAGAACCATTGCTACCGATTATATCTTGAAACCTATTGATATTGACGAGCTCAGGGATGCAATCCTTAAAGTGAAAGAAAAAATATTTTCAAAAAAAACTCAAAAGTTAATTCAAGAAGGTAACATTGTTAGTAATCTATCTGAAAATAATGACCATTTGAAAATAAGTAGTACAGAAGGTATTGCAATCGTAGCTTTTAAGGATATTCTTTATTTGAAGTCAATAAACTATTACACAAGTATCATTTTGACAAATGGTAGAGAAATTGTTACTTCTAAGCACTTAAAAGATTATGAAGAGCAGCTCAAAAATAACAAGTTTTTCAGAATCCATAATTCCTACATCATCAACACTCTGTATCTTCAGAATGTAGCAATGAAAGAAGGTTTTTTTGCTAATTTGGTAGATGGTACTTCTATAAAAATATCGAGAAGGAGGAAGGATGAGTTTCTTAAATTTTTGAATATTTAAGATATTTTCTACACCCAATGGCCCAAAATTTACCGAATTCTGATTCATTCCCACCGAATTCTGGTTTTGCAGCTATCTTTTAATAGGTAATATCTATCTTTGATTCTGACATTGGCCCTTTGATTATGCATGTGTAATTGTTGTCTTTGGCACATTTTACATGTGCAAACTACTACACATCAAACTGAAGTTTCATTATATTAGTTTGAAGACTGTATTACCCGTTGTTGAAAAAAAAATACCTGTAGTTGAATACAGGTATTTTTTTTATTTGTTTGCGTATGACAGAAACTCAGTTTTCCTATGCTCATCTTGAAATTTTCCTGAGTAGGAAGATGTAATAGTACTACTGTTTATATCTTGGATTCCCCTAGATGAGACACATAAGTGAGTAGCTTCTATATATACTGCAACATCATCACATTCTAATACACGTTTTAATTCTTCAGCTATTTGAACCGTTAATCGTTCTTGAACTTGGGGTCTTTTTGCATAATATTGTACGATTCTATTAAGTTTGGACAACCCTATTACTTTTCCGGAAGAAATATAAGCTACATGTGCTCTTCCAATAATTGGAACGAAATGGTGCTCACAGTTCGAATAGAAAGTAATATCTTTCTCGACAAGCATCTCCGCATACTTATATTTGTTATCAAATAACTTTACATCAGGTTTGTTAGCAGGATTTAAACCACTGAAAATTTCTTTGACATACATTTTAGCGACTCGATGAGGTGTACCTTTGAGACTATCATCAGTCAAATCCAAGCCCAAAATATCCATGATGCTACCGAAATGCTGTTCTATTGCTTTGATCTTATCGTTATCGCTTACTAAGAAGGCATCATCTCTCATTGGAGTGTCGTAACTGGTTAAAATATGATCATCACCATCTTCTTCAAAATTTATATTTTCATTTTCTGCTACATCATACTCATCGTAATCATTTGCCGTTTCAAAACTTTGGGATTTTAATTCTATCTGGTTATACATTTTTTGATTTTTATAGGTTTCTAACAAGAATTTCGCAGTATTGTTTAATTTATTTTACATTTATGTTAAACAAGATGGATTTATTACTAAATTATTTTCCAACTGTAAAATGACTTTTTGGAAATTGTGATTTAAATCATTTATCTCTATGATTCTTGATATTATTTTTTTAGAAAAGATGTTATATTTTTGTAACAACAATTTAAAATCAATTAAATCCATTTTTTATGCTTAAAATTCTTTGTCCAACTGATTTTTCTCCAAATTCAAAATTTGCTATTGAATATGCCATTGAGCTTACTAACGCATTGCAGGCAAAGTTATATTTTGCAACATCTTTTAAAGTGCCTAAAGTAGTTGGTAGTCTGAGATCCCTCGATGAAAAGATAAGAACTGCACTTGAAGAAGACTTAGCAACTTTTACATCTGAGTTCAAGGACTTAATTAAGACAGATATTGAACCATCTGTAGTAGTTTTGGAGGGTAATACCACGGATTCCTTGTTATCGTTTGCTTATCATACAAAAATTGATCTAATCATCATGGGTACTTTGGGAAGTTCCGGCATAGCAAATATGGTCACTGGAAGTATCACAAAAAAGATGTTTGAAAAAAGTACTATACCGGTGCTAGCCATACCTTCATCCACCAAATATAATATGACATCAAATAGACTTTTACTCAGCTTGGATTCCAAAGGAATCGGTAATGAGTCATCTATCGAGTTATTGAAAAAGTTGAAGTCATTACCCGATACCACCATTGATGTATTCCATATGTCAACCAAAGATGAAAAAATTGCTTTGGATCCATTATCAGGACAACTATCTGGTCTTGTAACCAATATTATAAATGTAGAAGGAATTGATGCGGTAAAAGAAATAAAACATTACGTGGATACAAATGATATTGGGATTTTGGTAATGGTAAGCAGAAAACATAGTTTTTGGGAGAGATTGTTTCTCGAGACTAATACCACAGCAGAATTATTTAGTACAAACATACCTATACTTATTCTACCGGAGTAGCATTAAAGCTTGATGCAAAATTTTAATAATTTGATATTTATTTTGTGATTTATACGAATTGTTTTAGGTTTACATTTCAATTATAAATGATCACCTAATTATGGACATAGCAAATCATTCTCTTCAGGAAATCAAAGATACCTTCGAAGCCCAAAGAGCGTTTTTTGATCTCGGCAATACAAAACCTTACGAATTTAGACGTAAAGCACTTCTAAATTTGAGGGATGCCATTATAAAATCCAAAAGTGAGATTTTAGATGCACTCTATGCGGACTTTAAGAAGCCATCTTATGAAGCTTATATTGGGGAAATAGGTGTTACCACGGATGATATCAATTTTGCATTAAAACACTTGAGTACTTGGATGGAAGTACAGTACGTACCTACTCCGTTGACTATTCAACCAGCGACGAGTAAGATTTATTCTGATCCGAAAGGTGTTGTATTGATATTAGCTCCATGGAATTATCCATTCAATCTCATTATGATTCCCTTGATAGGCGCCATAGCTGCGGGTAATTGTGTGATGCTAAAACCAGCTCATGAGACACCCAATATTGCAAAAGTGATGGAGAAAATTATTTCGCAAACCTTTGAAAAAGATTTTGTAAGTGTTGTGATGGGCGAGGGTAGGGTAATAGGTGAATTATTATTAGATAATTTTACGTTCAACCACATTTTTTTTACAGGTTCGCCCAATGTTGGAAAGTGGATCATGGAAAAAGCTTCCAAGACTTTAACTCCTGTGACTCTAGAATTGGGAGGTAAAAGTCCAACCATCATTGATAAAACTGCAAATCTCAAGGTTGCACTTAATAGAATAGTATGGGCAAAGTTTTTTAATTGTGGACAAACATGTACAAGTCCCGATTATATTCTAGTACATAAAGACATAAAGGATGATTTTTTAAAAGGACTAGTTGCAAAAATCAAAGAATTTTATGGTGATGATCCTCAGCAATCTCCATTTTATCCGCGTATGGTCAATAAAACTAGATTTGATGCCGTAAGTAATTATTTGACTCAAGGAAGGCTTATCACGGGTGGAAGGGTAGACCGAGATGACAACTATATAGAGCCGTCAGTGATCGAATTAGATAACTTAGATGTATCTATTATGAAAGAAGAAATTTTCGGTCCGATAATGCCAATTATAACATGGAGTGATAAAAGTGAAATATTGTCATTGGTGCGCAAAAATCGATACCCTCTGACCTGCTACATATTTTCTGAGGATAAAAACTTAATTGATTACATCATTAAAAATATTGAATTTGGCAGTGGTTGTGTCAATGATACTATGGCTCAATTTGCAAATTCTCATTTTCCATTCGGTGGTATACAGACTAGTGGCATTGGTAAGTATCATGGAAAGTATAGTTTCGACACTTTCTCAAATCTCAAACCCATATTGACCACATCAACGTGGATTGATCCAGATTTGCGCTATCCGCCACATACATCATTTAAAATGAAACTCGCAAAATGGTTTTTGGAATAACTTCGATTTAGAAGTATACATTTGTCATTTTACATTCTTAATGAATAATTGTAATTTTTCTCCGTCTTTTGTACCAAACAGGATTTTTTTACCGTTTTTCATGTACAGTTGAAGTCCTATATTTCCATTGATAACATATGCTTTACCCGCACTGAAGCTATTCCTTATGCCCCATCCACCATATTCTCTGATAGGTTTGAAGGTGCGTATTTCTGCTTTTTCTACGTCTGACCATAAAATTGTGTGCCATTTAAAATGCAATGGAAATAATCTGTAATTGATCGATTTTTCGTTTATTTTGGTATGCAATCTCATGAGGAACAATAGACTACAGACTACACCACCAGAAATCATACTACCATAAAAAAATGATATATCGGTATGTTGGGTATAGAAATAAATACCATAATTGGTCACCGACACCAAAGCCATAATCGAGATTGGCCAAATGGAATCAATGCGTTGAGTTTCTTCAAAGGTTGTCTTCATTAGAATGTCACTGATTTTGTCATCTCCTTTCCTTCTCTTAAAAATTTAACATCCACAGTTTGACCAGGTTTGAAAATAGATAGACATTTCATATAGGATTGCATATCAGGTACATCTAGTTCTCCCATTTTGGTAATAATATCACCTTTTATTAATCCAGATAACTGTGCAGGTTTACCATCTTTGACACCATCTAGTTTTAGACCTGCACCATCATATAGATAGTCAGGCATGACGCCAAGTGTCACTGAAAAAGACATTCTAGCTTGTGTTTCGTCTTTTGTTTTTGTGAAAGGCAACTTACCTTTCTTCTCGAGTTCAACGACGACTTTATATATGTAATCTACAATATCATGCACACCTTCATAATTGATCAGATGTGCATCATCGCTCGGTTTGTGGTAGTCACTGTGTTGTCCTGTAAAAAATGCAAGCACTGGAATTTCAGCGTTGTAAAAGGATGCATGGTCCGAAGGTCCCATTCCAGACAAGTCTTTTTTGATACTAAATTTTGGTTTTTTAATCTTGTTCAATATGGATTCAAGCTCAGGCGATGTTCCAATGCCGCTGATAGCCAATTTTCTTTCAGCATTGAGACGACCTATCATGTCCATATTGATCATAATATTGAATGATTTTCTGTCGTATGTGGTGTTATTGACAAAGAAGTTGGATCCCCAAAGTCCTTTCTCTTCACCTGAAAAACAAATAAATAGGTAATTATGGTTTTTAAATCCACTTTTTTTAATGGCATCTGCCAAATATAAAACACCAGCCACACCACTAGAATTATCATCAGCACCATTATGTATAGCAAGTTCACCAACATATAAGGAACCTTCATGTCCATAACCCAAATGATCGTAATGACCACCTATAATGATGGTTGTTGTAGCTTTATTGTCAATATAACCCAGCACATTTCTGCCTATCACATCTACGCCGGCAGTAGATGTTTCATCTCCATGGGGATTTCCGCTTTTTTTTCGCTTGAATGTTTGAAAGTAAGTATTGTTTTCTCCGGCAGTTTTTAATCCTATTTCTTCAAATCTTTTAGCGATAAATTCGCCAGCTTTTCGTTCTCCTTCTGTGCCTATTTCACGGCCTTGCATGTCGTCAGAAGCTAAGGTCTCAATATCCGTGCGAATATAACTTGGTACCACCGATGATGGAACACTCGTCTTTTTGCTACAAGAAGAAATAAGAAAGGCGAATGCAAACAAAAAGACATAAAAATTTCTAAAAGAAGACATATTTTCGAATTTATTAGAACAAATATTTAAATTATAAGATGATAATATTGACTAAAAGAGATAATATTGCATAAAACTGATAAACATCACCGACTTTCCTTTCGTCAAGGGCTTTGTCTTGGTGTAAAAACTTTATGACTATGGAACCATAATAGCTTGCCTGATATTCACTAATGTGGTCAATAAATCTTGCAGATTATCTAGTGGCAACATATTGGCAGCATCTGATTTGGCTTCTGATGGATTCGGGTGTGTCTCTAGAAACAAACCATCTACACCTACAGCCACAGCAGCTTTGGCAATCGTACTTATCAATCCAGGTTTACCACCGGTGACACCTGAA
>JBBRJL010000089.1:0-8143 GCA_038219375.1 Chitinophagales bacterium
AGTAACTAAACCCGAACCAACGGCTCAGCCTGTTTTTGTAACAAGTAAAGAAAATGCAGATATACTTGCAGAGCTTTTCGTAGATGAAAAGATTGCTGATTTGTCTGATAAACTAGCGCAGTCTCCAGTCAGAGATTTGACAAAATCAATGGGTATCAATGAGCGTATCTTCACACAACAGGAGCTGTTCGGAAATAATCAGGCACATTTTAGTGAGACACTTGAAGGGTTAAATAAATGTCAAAGTTTTGACGAAGCCAAACAATATCTGGTCAATAACGTAATATATAAATATGATTGGGTAGCTGAACAAAAAAGTAAAAAAGCAGTGACCTTCATCAAATTGGTCAAAAGAAAATTTGTTTGAAAATGTAAACCCGTATGTTAAAAGATATCATCATTTTTCTTGATAAAATAAAGTTGCCACTAGCACTTATCGTCATGCTTTGGCTGATCAAGGCTGGAGATTACTTATTTGATCTGAATCTAAAAAATCTCGGCATATATCCTCGGGATATCTCTGGGTTGGCGGGTATCTTTACATCACCTTTTATTCACTCCAATTGGGACCACTTGTATTCCAATACGATGCCTATTTTGGTCTTGACATCCATAATGACTCTTTTTTACCGAAAGGTAGCCGTTTCTGCATATTTTACCATTATGGTAGGCACGGGACTGTTGGTATGGTTATTTGCACGAGAATCTTACCATATTGGTGCAAGTGGTATGGTATACGGATTGGTTTCGTTTGTATTTTGGACTGGTGTTTTTAAGAAAAACATTAAGTCTGTCATCTTAGGGCTGATCATTGTGACGTTATATTCGGGACTATTTACCAATATGTTTCCTAACGTAGAAGAAAGAATATCGTGGGAAAGCCATATGTTTGGTGGCATCATTGGATTAATAACTGCATTCATATTTAAGAGTGTGGTAGAAGACGACGAAAAAGAATACCATCAGTCGCCGTGGCAATATGATGATGGTCCAAGACAGTTTTTTCTACCAGGTGATGTATTCGAAAAAACCAAGAGACAACGATATCTAGAGTATATGGAAGCAGAACGTCTAAGAATCGAAGTTGAAAGAAGCAGAAGAGAAGAAAACAACTATCTCTAAGTATCAAACTCAGAATTTTTTGAAGATTATTGACCCACTACAAGTATCTGAAACTAATATACCATAATAATTTCTCTTAAACAAAAGGGAGTCCGATTTCGTTGATTACCTTTGAGTGCGAATCCAGAAATCAAAATCATCCCTATGAACGTTTGTGGACAGATGACAACCTACTGATATTGTATTGTTAAGACATTTTAATTGCCCATAAAAACAAACATTTCCAAGCGATGAATGATTTTTTTGATCATCTGATACACGAATTTGAACGTCCGCTTTCAAATCCAGTATTGATATTCTCACTTATCTTATTTATAATTCTACTATCTCCCATCCTTCTCAAAAGGTTAAATGTTCCAGGTATCATAGGCTTGATCATATCAGGTGTTATTATTGGTCCTCACGGTCTGAATATTCTAGAAAAAAATTCTGCTGTAGAGCTTTTTTCTACCATTGGTCTACTTTATATCATGTTTATAGCGGGTCTCGAACTCGATATGAACGAATTTAAAACCTACAGAAACAAGAGTCTACTATTTGGATTTTTTACCTTTATCATACCGATAACAATAGGGTTTCCTGTGTGCTATTACTTGCTTGGTTATGACTTTAATGCCAGTTTGCTCACGGCTAGTATGTTTGCCACCCATACATTAGTCGCTTACCCGATCGTAAGTCGATTTGGGATTACTAAAAATCAAGCGGTAGCCATTACAGTAGGTGGTACTATTTTGACGGATACTGCGGTATTGATAATCTTGGCGGTCATCATGCGAAATGCTCAGGGCAATCTCAATGCAGAGTTTTGGTCTAAACTTGGTATATCATTGGTTATTTTTTCGGCAATTATGTTTTTTTTAATTCCCAAAATAGCTAAGTGGTTCTTTAGGAAACTGGAAAGCGAAAAACATGCACATTATATATTCGTACTTTCAGTGGTCTTTTTTGCAGCGTTTCTAGCTGAAGTAGCCGGAGTCGAACCCATCATTGGAGCATTTGTAGCCGGGCTTGCATTAAATAAATTGATTCCGCATTCGTCTGCATTGATGAATAGAATTGAATTCATGGGAAATGCATTATTTATACCATTTTTCCTAATTTCAGTAGGAATGATTGTAGACCTGAGTGTGATCATGAATGGCAACCAAGCCTTAATAGTTGCTGTCTCATTGACAATAGTGGCACTTCTGGGCAAATGGCTTGCAGCTTGGTTAACACAAATTATCTTTCAATATAGTAAATCTCAACGTCAATTGATATTCGGACTTAGTAGCTCTCATGCAGCTGCTACCTTGGCTATTATTCTGGTGGGATACAAGGCTGATATTCTGGATGAAAACATTCTGAATGGCACAATAATTCTTATCCTAATCACTTGTGTCGTAGCTTCATTTGCAACTGAAAAAGCATCAAAAGAAATTATTATAAGTGGAGATAATGACATTACCTTAAACAATACGCCTCTAAACCATAAAAATGAACATATACTTATTCCTATAGATGGTGAATCAACTGACAAAATGTTGGAATTTGCGCTACTCATCAAGGATAAAAAATCTCCCAATCCTGTATCCATGCTTAGTGTTGTACCTAATGACCACGTAGCAGAAATTAATTTACATAAAGCCAAAATACGCCTTGAAGAGTATGTAAAAGTTGGCTCAGCAACGGAAACCAAAGTGAATATTATTGCCACAATAGATCATAACGAAGCTAGTGGTATTGCGCGTACATCAAGAGAAATTATGTCAGATATCATCATCACAGCATGGCCAGAAAAGACTGGACTGTTGGATAAAATTATGGGCGAAAAACTAGATAGCATCATAAACAATACGGACAAAACAATTTTTATCAGTTATATCAACAAACCATTTGTATCTGTCAAAAGAATTATCATACTCACACCACCGCTTTCGGAGCTCGAGAATGGTTTCAACACATGGCTTTTAAAATGCTGTAAATTAGCCCAAGAACTTAGCCTTCCAATTATCCAATACGGTGACTCGAAAACAAATGATGCTATTAATACGACCATTAAAAGAATGTCTCAAAATGTATCGGTAACCTTCAGAGAATTTGAAGATTGGGATGACATATTGATCATCTCAAGTGAAATAGGCGATAATGACCTTATCATATTGGCCACTTCCCGTAAAGGATCTGTATCCTATATAAGTTCGATGGATAATATCCCTTCAACTATGGAAAAATATTTTGAGAATAATATTAAATTTATCATATATCCTAAACAGCATGATTCAAGCCATTTTTCTGACAACTATGAAGATATCAATAGGGGTCCAATATCAAAAGGTATAGAAACAATAGGAAAAGGTATAGAAACAATCTTTAGATTAGGCAAAAGTGAGGAATCAGATCCAAAAAAGTAACCATCCTATTATTGAAGTGCCTTGTAATATTTGATTTCTTTCTTTTTAAGGATAAATTCGTTTTTAGAAATAATCAATCCAATGCTTCCGTCCAAAAAACCTAGTTTGAGAATATATGTGCGTAAAAATCTGAAATATGGTCCAAAAATCATTTTAAGATACGAAGGTTTATTTCCTGACTTAAACCATTCGCTGGCCCGTAACCTAGCATAGTATTCAAATTTTGTTACCATATGTGCTTCCCCACTAAAACTAAAGTGCCTTATTAGGCCTGAAATTTTAACATGATTTAGTGGCATTGTCGATATGAGTTTTTCATGGACATAATTGTCATTCCATTTTGTGACATCTCTATTAAATAATCTAATGTTCCAATCAGGAAACCATCCACAATACCTAACGGGATAATCTCCAAAATATGTTTGAATATTCATTTCGTAAATATCCGAAATTTCGGGTTTTAAGTTATTCAAATTTCGTATTAATTCATCATCACACACTTCATCTGCATCTAAACAAAGTATCCAATCATTTTTTGCCTTATCTACACCAAAATTTTTATTTGTTGAATAGCCTTCCCATTTTTTTTTAAAAACATGTGCTCCCAGTTGACTTGCAATTTTCTCTGTACCATCATCTGAACGATCATCAAGTACAACAATGACATCACTTGTAACTTGCAGTAAAGCTGAGATAGTATTAGCTATAGTACCTGATTCGTTTTTTGCAATGATGACTGCACTATATTGGTTACTCATTTTAGACAATTTTTCCAGCAGCTATAAAAGTGGGATTAACCATCGTACTTTTATTATACATTAACGGTAGACCTGTGTTACTATCTACAAGACTACCACCAGCTTCTTCGATGATAATTTGACCTGCTGCAGTGTCCCATTCCATGATGTGTATCATACGTGGATAATAATCAGCTTCTCCGGTTGCGACACTAACAAACTTAAGTGCACTGCCGAGTTTGACCATCACAGGTGCGTCAAGTAGGTCAACATATACCTTTGTAAGATCGTCCATGTAACTTCTACTTGATACTACCTTAAGACCAGTTTGTTTAAGATTAAAAGTATTAGAATAAATTTGAGATTTTATGCCGTCTTTTATTTCAAATGCTCCCTGACCGTCTACCGCATAATACATTCGCTCAAAGACAGGTAAATAAATAAAACCTACCACTGATCTACCATTTTTTACCAGAGCTAAGTTGATAGAAAATTCATCCGTTTTATTTAAAAATTCTTTAGTCCCATCTAGTGGGTCGATAAGCCATACATATTCCCAATTTTTTCGTTTGTCGTACTTTTCTATTTCTGTCTCCTCAGAGATCAGAGGAATATGAGGATGTTTTGCTTTTAAAAAGTCACAAATAATATCATTTGACGCAATATCAGCTTTTGTTACGGGAGTATTATCTTTTTTGATTTGAATATCAATTGCTTCTTCGCTACTTCTATAATAGCTCATAATAGCCACTCCAGCTTCATGCAGCGTTTCAATAATATTTTCTATTTCTTTTTCTGTGATCATCATTATTTCAAAATTCTAAAAAGAGAAGCGTCGACAAAACATTGATTTGGCGACGCTTCTACAATATAATACACCATGAAGCCCTTGGCTTATTGGATAGTAAAAGTTACGATTTTGGTAGATTTATTTCCTTCTTTGTCGGTCGCTGTTACGGTGAATGTTCCACCTCCAGTAGGTGCAGTGGCGGCAATTGGTAAGTTGATATTTGCCAATACATGACTTGTTTGGGAATCAAATGTGGTAATTTTTATGCCTCCCGCATCGATCTCAACCAATTCTTCATCATCTGTCACAGTACCAACGATAGGATAGGTGCTACCTTTAAGTAATATAGACCCTTCGGCAGGCGACGTGATAGTAATTACTGGTGCAGTGTCATCTTTACTACAAGACACCATTCCCAAAGAAAGAACCAAAAACAGCGATAATACTTTTAATGCATTCATATAATACGTTTTAAAAAATTAAAAAAATCTAGTTATTTTGTATTAAAACGTTCCATATCAAACTTTTGTTGCCAATTATATTCCGATAGTTTTCACATTCGTAATGAAATCAATATTCGTCATCGGATCTGATAATAAGCCTAGTATCATGCCTCCACCACCTGCACCACAAAGTTTTAGACAAAAATCATCTGTCCTCAAGCCCAGCATCCATAATTCCTGAAATTTATCAGGTATCATTTCACCAAAATGTTCAAGTTGTATTTTACTGATTGCTTTGGTAGATTGATACATCGCTAACTTGTCCTTCGTAAGAGTTGCATGAATAGCTCTTTTATTCTCCTTTGCGAGCAGTAGAACAGCCTGTGAAAAGGGAATTGACTTCTTTATCTTTTGTTTAAAAAGATCTACATAATACTCGGTATGTCGGGGAATTCCAGTATCTACTAAAAAATATCCTGAATCGTGAATATCCAAATCTATTTTTTCGATTGAACCAGAGTCTTGTATTAGAATACCCTCATTCAAGTACGAAACCAGTGGGTCTAATCCTGAACTAGCTCCATGAAAAGCGCTTTCTGTTGCGCCAAGTATAGATCGAAGCAAATTGAGATCACTTGTAGGTGAAAAACAATATCTATCATAAAATGCAGCTACCAAAGCACCGCTACTACCGAGCCCATATCCTGTAGGAATATTTGAAACAAACTCAATACCATCAGTAATATCATGAAGGAATCTAGCAATATCGTAAATGCTCTGAAAATATGGGTCAGATTCCAAGTAAACAGCCAATCGTTGAAGCCCATCTTCTTTTTGATTATGAAAGTTGTTGTATGTCCATGAACCTGAATACCCTAAATATGGCAAAGCCAAAGCGCCTGAACCTATGGTTACGGTATATTCTCCATAAAGAAGCAATTTGGAATAAAATATTTTGTTGATTTGCGTCAAAGTTGTTACATTTTGTATGATATCTGTAATGAAAGACTTACTTTTGCCATGTAAATTTTTATTTAAGAAACAAAAATAAAGAAACGATATGACATCATCGACAGAATCAACCAGAATATATTGGATATACACGATTTTATCTTTGGCAGGTACAGTAGCTTTCCTTGTGTTTAAGCCAGAATGGTTTTGGGTAATGTTGCCACCACTTTTGACATCTTTTATCAAAGCGATGAAGTGGATGTAGGATTTCTCTCAAAGAAATAATAAAAAGCCTTGATGTTCTGATAAGATGTCATGGCTTTTTCTATTATAAAAGAAAGGTAAAATTGGCTTTGCATGATAGCAATATTCATAAAAAGCAGAAAGCCTGTGATCATTTTGGTGACCACAGGCTTTTTTATAAAAACTCCCTAGAGAGAATATCTATATCAACAATTACTTTTTGATATCGAATACATAACTATCCGTATTGCCATTAGTCACTATTCTAACATCAGCAACGTTAAGAAGGTAATAATTATCCCCTTTTTTAGCTATGAATATATCTCCTATGACGACTTTATTACTTACACTTTTTGCCCCAATGGTTGCTGTGAATGCGGTACCATTGCCCCAAAGACCGACTATTTCTTCTTTATATTTGATCGCATCAAATGAAAAGTTTTCAGCTATTCCATTAGTACCTTTTTTAATGTACTTAACTTCAGTAGTATTAATTCCTGAAATTTGCTGTAACCAGTTCGATGGTAAAGGTAAACTTACGTCAATTCCTTCATCTCTTAATTCAGCAGAAGCATCTGTTGATGCTGTACCTACACCATTATCAAGATCAAGTCCACCCGTGCCTGGTAATCCGCCTTGATTAAATAGTACACCAGGTATTGTAGTTGCATCCGTAAAAGCTACAGTTGAAATTGCAAAAAACTTAGTCGACTTATTTCCTTTTACATCTTCAAGAATAAAAGTATATGTTTTTGTAGATGCATCAGCATGAGCTCTGATAGCAAATATAAACTTTTCAAAACCTCCAGCTGCTACTGTAAATGGATTTGCAACTATCTCATTTGATAATCTGTCTGATGAAAGTTCAATTTTAACACCATTTTCTTGAATGGTTATAATTTTAAGGTCATTGTCAGTTTTAACCGCTTTAAGTTGAACCGTAAAGTCTTGACCAACTCTGAGTGTAGTATCAGAAGAAACAAACCCGTTTACAGCCACGATTTCCAAAATTGGATCTTTATCAGGATCAATGATAGAAGTATCATCACCACAAGAAGTTAAAAACAAACTGAATGCAACAAATGCAAACAAAAATTTGAAAAAATTTAATGATTTCATAAAAATAAGATTTAATAAGGTTTATCCTGAAATTTTTTGAATTCAGGCTGTACAAAATGGACGTTGCAATTTAAATAATACTTGATAAATTGGGGTTTGTCTAATAGAAAAGGAGAAACAAAATACAAAGGTATATCTTTTTACAGTAACAAAATTATATTTAATAATTTATTAACATATGGTCGTTTACTTTGGGGTATTATGAAATTTTATAGCCTTTATATCTATTGATGTACGAAGATCATCATTAGCACTGACTAGTATTGATGCTGTTAGAGTAGGAGTAAAGTGAAAATGTCTCATGAGTGTAGTCGGAAGGCATACGGAGCATCTATGGAATGCGGT
>JBBRJL010000090.1:0-8124 GCA_038219375.1 Chitinophagales bacterium
GATGGAAAAATAGGGTAGAAAAAATGATTAAGAATATGAAAAATCTGCATGGTTTTGTCTCTGGGCTATCAAAAAGTAATTAAAATTAATAGATGGGGTAAATGTACATCATAAAACCCAAAGAGTAAAATAGTATTCCCATAAAATACAAAACTAATTTCCCAAAACCACTTCATCCTATTAGACATGCAAGAAAAACGCTCTATCCTAATGAACTTATAAACTTGTTTGCAAGCTGATTTGTAGACTTTATTGGACTTGTAAATTTGTTTGCAAGAGCCCGCTCTTAATGATAAATCAAAAAATCAGGGTACACCCAAAAAACCTCCATCTTCCAGCACTCCTTAATCTCTCTGCTCATTCAGTAGCTATCATTTCATTACTTCTCCTTCCCTTTTTTCGTTTTTAAGTAGAGCTAGGGTGCACAGTCAACTTAGGGAGTAATCTGATTTGTAGGTTATTGTTAAGTAGGTCAAGGCAAAAAACGCAGACAAACCATTTGGTTCGGCGAGACTTCTTAACACCGAGATACTTAAAAGGAGCAACATTGCATAAAGCAAGCTTACTGTACGTTCTATTTTACTATCTTTGTCCCACCAAACAATCATTTATCGATGGATCAGAAACTTATCGAACTCATTTCCAATACTTTAGGCATTTCCTTTTCTTCAGTCAAAAGCACGCTCCAACTTATGAACGATGGTGCTACCATACCATTTATAGCGCGATATAGAAAAGAAATGACCAGTAGCCTCGATGAAGTGCAAATCTCAGATATACAAAAACAGTATAAAAAACTCATTGAACTCGTAGACCGAAAGATTTTTATCCTATCATCTATCGAAGAACAAGGAAAGCTGACGCCCGAACTTGCAGCAAAAATAACGGCATCATTTGATACCAACGAAATAGAAGACCTTTATTTACCATACAAAAGAAAGAAAAAAACCAAAGCCGATGTCGCTCGTGAAAATGGTCTCGAACCACTTGCCAAGACCATCATGAGTCAACGAGGAGAAGACATCGATCTAGTGGCAAAAAAATATCTAAATGCTAATATCACTTCTATAAAAGATGCTATACAAGGCGCACAAGATATCATAGCAGAATGGATCAGTGAAGACCAGGACTTAAGAGACAAAATACGCCAAAATTTCCGTCGTTTCGGAATCATCATCTCCAAGGTAGTGCCCAAGAAAAAAGACGAAGCAGAAAAATTCATGGATTATTTTGACTTTCAGGAATTCCTTCATAAATGTCCTTCGCACAGATACCTAGCCATGATGCGCGGCGAAAATGAAGGACTGCTTAAGTTTAGTATCAGTGTAGATGACGAACGAATACTCCAAATGATCGATCGTAAATATATCAGATCAAATGGTAAAGAAGCAGATATCATTGCTGATGCTGTAGCCGATAGTTACAAACGGCTCATCTACCCTGCCATAGAAACACAAATTAAAAACGAGTTTAAAGAAAAAGCAGACGACGAAGCAATAAAAGTTTTTGGCGAAAATCTAAGCCAACTCTTACTCGCACCTCCGTTGGGTCAAAAAGCGGTATTGGCTATTGACCCTGGTTTTAGGACAGGTTGTAAGGTAGTTTGTTTGGATAGTAATGGAGACTTTAAGGAATATAAAACTATTTTTCCGCATCCACCACAAAATCAAGTTTCAGATGCCAAAGAAATGATCAAAAACTTGGTGTACAAATACCAGATTCAGGCTATAGGAATAGGAAATGGCACTGCTTCTCGTGAGACACAAGCCATCATGCAAGAAATCTCATTCGACCGAAAAGTAGATATTTATATGGTCAATGAAAGCGGTGCATCTATCTACTCAGCTTCTGATGTAGCTCGTGAAGAATTTCCCGAAATGGACCTCACCATCAGAGGAGCGATTTCTATTGGGAGAAGGCTAATGGATCCCCTTGCAGAACTTGTCAAGATTGATGCAAAATCTATCGGTGTAGGACAATATCAACACGACGTACATCAAGGAAAACTTAAAGACAACCTTGACCTGACCGTATCAAGCTGTGTCAATCGTGTGGGTGTCAATCTCAATACAGCATCTCGACACATCCTCACCTATATAGCTGGAATGGGGCCATCCATAGCAAAAAATGTGGTCGAATATCGAAGGTCAAACGGAGATTTCAATACTATTGCCCAACTTAAAAAAGTACCACGTCTTGGCGATAAGGCATTCGAACAAGCAGCGGGATTTGTTAGAATTAGAGAAGGTATCAATCCGCTTGACAATACTGGAGTCCACCCTGAGTCATATAATATTGTAGAAAAAATGGCTAAAAAATCTGGCCTTTCTTTAGAACAATTTATTGAAAATAGAGAAAGCAGAAAGCAAACAAATCTTCACGATTATATCACGGACAATATAGGTATGCCAACGTTACAAGACATCATGAAAGAGCTTGACAAATCTGGTCTTGACCCACGAGGAGAAGCACAACTTTTTAGATTTGATGATAAACTCAAGACTATGGGTGACGTTTATGAAGGTATGGTAGTACCAGGATTAGTTACCAATATGACAAATTTCGGAGCATTTGTTGATATAGGTGTCAAACAAGATGGATTGCTCCATATCTCACAGATTACCAAAAAATACATTCAGAATCCATCCGAAGTACTTCATCTAGGCCAAGAATTGATGGTCAAAGTAATCGGTATCGATATACCACGTAAACGCATCAATCTGACTTTATTGTTTTAAATAATGAGTCCAATACGAAAAGTAAATTGGGCTCTAAGGTTTAAAATATGATTGTTTGTACTGAATTGATAATCAATAAATTCCGTTTAGGGGTAGAGGCGTTTCCCTTCAGGTGTTCAGGGGCACTGGGTCGGATAAAGGGTCAAAACAGCTGATTATCAAACGATCGGTGTTTTCGGAGTAGACTCAATAATTTATTCATCATAACTAGTAACTATTCAGGTGTATGTAGGACTAAAGTCATTTTGTTACATTTTTTGCTACTTTCAGGCAAAAATACCGCCAAAATTAGGTAGTTTTCGATTTCACCACGGATTTACATCCGTGGTTACTAATATTTCACGCCATTCGGGGTTATAACTGAATAGTTATCATAACTATCAAATAATTTAGCATAAACTTCATTGCGAGCTAATAATTCTCGATTGCCAATAAGTACAATATGTTCTCTAGATCTAGTCAGTGCCACGTTGAGCTTACGGTCTATACCATCTAGAGAAGGTGAGACTAGAGTGTCCAACTGACTGAGTCTATTGACACAAAAAGAAATGATAATAATATCTCTTGCGCCACCTTGGTATCGCTCCACCGTATCGACGGTTATTTTTTCAGAAATTTCAACAGGCAATCGCTGCATGCATTGTCTTATCCTTGCGATTTGAGCTCGGTAAGGTGTGATGACACCTATGGACTCAGCTGTGATGTTTTTGTGATTAGCTTGGTAGAGCGATATGATATTTTGAATGATATCTACCGTAGCTTCGGCTTCAAAAATATTAGTTTTCCAGTTGAGTTCTGTGTCTTGTGGTGTATCGACAAAAATAGTACGATGGCTTGCCAAAAAAGCTAAAGATGTCGGACTTTCATTAAAAAATCGCGTTGTAGAAAGCCTTTTTATTCCTGGCAATAACATAAGTTTATCTTCATAAAAGTAATGGTTAGGAAAAGCCATCAAGGCTTCATTTAGCCTGCCTTGTTCTTGAAGAATACCCATAGCATTGTGCCATCCATTATGTTGAAGCTGAAAATAGAGTCGTTCAAATAATGATGTCCTAGTATCTCTGAATCCTGCTTCATTCAACACTTCATTTCTAATCTTTCTTTGATATCCCGGTTGTATCACCACAGCGGGCAATTGTTTGTGGTCTCCAATAAAAATAAAGCGTTTAAACTTTGACAATAGTCCGACCAACATTGGCTCTAATATTTGAGATGCTTCATCTATAATGACAGTATCAAAATCTTTCAAATGGAACAACTCTACCCTATTGACAACACTTGATACCGTAGAAATATAAATTCTTCTTGACATTAGAAGCTCGATGATCTCTTGTCTAGAAGAGATATTTTTGATAACCTGGTCAAGTAGGTTGTTTTCATATCTTTCATCGGTGCTCAACCTGCTACCAAGTCTCAAAAACTTATCTTTAAAATCCTCATCAATAGACATGACTGCTTCACATATCTCGTCCACCGCACGATTGGTATATGCCAACAAAAGAATATTTTCACGAGTATGATGGTGCAAATACTTTACTAGATTTTTCAGCATGACACTTGTCTTACCAGTACCCGGTGGTCCCCACAATAGGAAGTAATCCTTGGAAGCTAAGATTCTGTTTAGAATGGCAGATTGTGCAGGAGTAACATCATTATCAAATTCAATATCCATCGCTTGAGTATTAAACCTTGGTGGTCTCACGCCTAGTATAAGTTCACGATATTCTAGTGGAGCGGCAGCCCAAGTAAATAAACTTTTGAACATGGTATTAAATCCACTATCGAGACTATCTTGCTCAAGCGACCATATTTTTTCAGATGCAAATAAAGACTGATTATATTGTTTGCTTCTCAGTCTGACCGTGACCGTTTCATTAGTCATGTTAATAATCGTACATTTGAAAATCTGATTTCTCAATACAGGTCGTAGTCTAGCAGCATCTGCAGGATAGAGAACGGTGATGTCTCCGATCCTGAAATTTACGAGATTGATATCAGTTGCATTTCTGGCAAATATGATCAAAGCATCGTCTTGATACGACTTATTATCTACAATAGTTAGCCCAGAAAGCAAGGCAAATCGTTCCTTTTTTTCATCACTATTTTCAAGCCAAAGTGCTGCATGGCCATTAGATTTATTAATACCGTGTTCTCCTGTTTTTGCCAAAGATTGCTCTCTAGATATAAAGGCTGAATAATGATCAAAATAACACTTATCTAATGGATTTAAAGTAGCATATACATTATGAAAATTTTCAATATCTTTAATATTAAAACCCTTCAGTTTAGGGAAATTTTGTGGCTTCACGTATTGCAATATGGCATTGTCACTATCACAGGCCTTTAGTTTTTGATCAATAGCCAAAAGGTCATTTCGCAGTTTCATGGCTTCGTATTGCTGATTTCTCACAGGTGGTGCAAATCGTAATGGTTTGTCTGATTCTTTGGAGTATAAGATGTAATTGACAGATCTCGCTCTAGTCTGAAACGTCGACTTTATCATGAGGTCGTACAATAGAGTTTGAATGTAGTGACTTGCATTGATACCGTACACATTAGGCTTGAAAGTACTTCCACTTTTCAATTCAATAATGTCGTACGTGATTTTATCTTTTTTTTGATGCAACAAATCGAGACGTCCTTGGATACCAAAATCTCTAGAATAAAAAGAAGGTTCTAAAAATATGGTTTCACGATTTATTTCGAAAGTTTTGAATTCTTGGAGTACTACAAACTGAAGATTTCTGAAATGTGATTTTATCTTATCCATAAGGTCTTTGACTGCGAGATCGTCCAATATGGCAAAACCCAATGGATTGGTGTGGAACATTTGCATAAGTAAAGTTTTGAACTCAACACTTGGGTCAGATATTAACTCATCGAGCATGAAGTTGACAAGATTTCCTATGAGTAATGATGGCGTAGATTCTGATGGTTTGTATTTAGAGATCAGGTACAAAAATGGTTCAGAACCATAATCCTTAAAACATTCTGCAATTGCCGTAACGTCAACCATATGATCGGGCTGAATGATGATAGCTGTCGGTACATAAATACCGTCTTCACGAATTTCAACATCTATTAGATTGATATGAATGGGCAGGGTAAATGTTTTGCGAAGTGACTCAATATTTTGATTGAATTGTTCATTTTTGTCGTGTACATCATAAAGTGCTGTTTTCTCATTGGCAGGATCCTCTTCATCGTAAAAATATAAATATTTTTTTTCAGCGTCCACTTCATATAGCACTGCTTCTACTACAGGTTTAAACCCGATCATTTTTCTTTGATCACCGACAAAAAACTGAGTAGCATCCTGACTCAAAAGATAGCGATGACTTGGATTTGTTTTAAATATTTCATTGAGTAATGATTCGCAAACATAGGCTCCTAACTCATAATAAAGACCTTCTTTTTCGACACTTATCTTACTCTGTTCGACGGCTTTTCTGAACATATGACTGTGATGAAGGGTATTGCCCGACAGCTGAAACTTTGCTCCGACAAATGCAAGTCTTGAAAATAAGGTGGTAAAATTAAGCCTTTCGTCCTTAGTGGCTTCTTCTAAAATGAGCGTAAAAACTTCAAAAAATGCTTTGTTTTTTTGAACGACTGACCAACTTTCATGATGGTGAATAGTTTCAATCTGTGTGAATAATAGATTTCTGGATTCGGAAGACTGCATCATCAAATTATCATTTTTTCGTAATGCGAAGATAGTAGATAATATTGAATCAATGGGATTTTAATCGAATTTATGTAAAAATGTACCTTTGACAAATTCATTTACATAAGAAATTAACAAATATTGAAGTTTGAAGCCCAAGGAAACACAGAAGTAAAGCTTCAAAAACAATACGTATGAAATTAATTTCACATAAAAATAAAATCCTTATCTTTGCATCATGGCAATACAAAAATATCCAGTCGGGCAACAAGATTTCGGTGAAATCAGGAGAAACGGTTTTGTATATGTAGACAAAACAAAATATATCTACAAGATCCTTACTTTCTCTAAATACTATTTTTTGTCTCGTCCACGTAGATTTGGTAAGTCATTGCTTATCAGTACTATGGAATGTGTCATGAAAGGTCAAAAAGAGCTTTTCGAAGGACTTTATATCCATGACAAATGGACATTTGAAGAGTATCCCGTGATCAGGATTTCCTTCTCCGATATCGGGTATAGGGAATCAGGTTTAGAAACAGCAATAAATAGATCTTTAGATAATAATGCGTCAAAATATAATTTGGAATTACCCCAAAATGGTATTTCTCAAAAATTTAAAGAACTAATAATCGCACTTAATCAAAAGTTTCAAAAACAAGCAGTCATCCTCATAGACGAATACGACAAACCGATCATCGACTATCTGGACCAAGAAAATATCCATAAGGCAAGAGAAAATCGGGGCATTATGAAAACTTTTTATTCTGTACTCAAAGACGCAGACCCATATCTGAAGTTAGTTTTTATCACGGGTGTCAGCAAGTTTAGCCAAGTGAGTATATTTTCAGACTTGAATAATTTATTCGATTTATCTGTCCAAAAAGAATTTAATGCCATCTGTGGTCTCAGCCAAAAAGAAGTAAAAGAGAATTTCCCAAAAGAACTTGAAATCTATGATTTAGAAAAAATAAGAACTTGGTACAATGGATACAAGTGGCATTATAAAGGCGAGACCGTCTACAATCCCTTCTCTTTACTAAACTTTTTTAGTTCTGGTGACTTCAGAAATTATTGGTATAGTACAGGCACGCCTACTTTTTTGATTGAGCTCTGCAGGAGTCAGAAATTTTATGCCATAGATAAGGTAAATCTTTCTCAAACGGCTATGGACAATTTCAATATAGATAAACTCCAAATATATCCAATACTTTTCCAGACCGGATACTTGACCATCAGCGATTATGACGAAATACTGAATCTCTATGAGTTGGATTATCCTAATATGGAAGTTCGAGCTTCCTATTTGGAAGGACTTTTAGAAGCTTTTAGTTATAACTCCGAACCACTTGCACCTCAGACCATGCAGCAATTGCTAAGAGCCGTAAAAGCAAAAAACACCAACGATCTTACTAAAGCAATAAATAATGCTTTTGCATACATCCCATATGATTTATGGCAAAAAGAAAACGAACACTTTTACCACGCCATCATCCACTTACTTTTCAGTTTGCTTGGCGTGTATATCCACAGCGAAGTGCACACCAAAGATGGTAGAGCAGATGCCATCATTAATATTGAGGAAGGTATCTTCTGTCTCGAATTCAAACTAGACAAAACAGCTCAAGAAGCCGTACAGCAGGTAAAAGATAAAGGATATCTCGACGCATACAGACACTTGGATAAACCTTGCTACATCATTGGGATCAATTTCAGTTC
>JBBRJL010000091.1:0-8077 GCA_038219375.1 Chitinophagales bacterium
TTGAGCTCTCTCTCTATTATGTTTACATTAGATAATTGCAAGATGCCACTTTTGAACAAAGCTCTCCCTAACGTATTTTTAAGGTAAGAATCAGGCAGTCCTGATGAAGCATTGGTAGTCCCTTGACTTAATCCTGTATTCAAGATTATCAGAAAAAAACTTAAATAAACAGTGGCAAACCTTAACATACAATATAGTTTGAATTATTAAATGTCAAGTTTCACAACGTTGTTGAAGAATTTGATTTATAAAATTTCTATAAAGCTAATAACTTTTGATAAAATTGATCTGGGTTTTGGTTAAAAATATAAAGCAAAGATACGACGAACTGTTCTCACCCGCAATAGCTAAATCTAGGCATACGGAACCTAAAACCTAACGATCAAACTCACTTGCCAAATTATTAGAAAGTTACCTTACAACAAGTGAAGGAAAAAAAACACCAAATCAAACAAATATAGTTATTTTTGCAAAATCAAATTAGTTAAGATCGAAACCAACCACTTATGCCCATATCGCAATCGGATCAGCTCTTTAATCTCGTAAAATCGCTCACAAAAGCAGAAAAACGAAATTTCACCTTCTATTCTACTAGAATTCAGGATGCTGATACGTTGAAATATATTCACCTATTCGAACTCATCGACAAACAAAAAGTACTCGATGAGCCACAAATTCTCGTCAAACTAAAAGACGTAGATAAAACCCAATACTCTAACCTCAAACGACATCTCTACAAACAACTCATGGTCAGCCTTCGGATGATACATATCCAAAAAAAGACCGACATTCAGGTGCGCGAATATCTAGACTACGTCGATATCCTTTACGGCAAAGGCCTTTACATCCAAAGTCTCAAGATCCTAAACAAAGCAAAAGCTCTAGCAGAAAAATCGAATAACGATCTGCTGTCACTCGCTATTCTCGAAACCGAAAAAAATATAGAATCGAGACACATCACCCGTAGCGGTACCGACATCGTACCCGAACTCATAGAAAAAAGTGTCGCCAAAATCAAAACCATAGAAGGCGTCACCAAACTGTCCAATATCCGTATCCTACTCCATAGCCACTATATCAAAAATGGCCACGTAAAAAACCAAGATGAACTCGATGCTTTCACCACTGAATACGCTTGGGTGCGAGATTACAATCAAGATACGACCTTATCTTATTACGAAAAGATATACCTCTATCAGTCGCTCGTGTGGTATTACTACATCGTACTAGACTTCGAGAATTGTCTCATCAATGCCGAACACTGGGTAGCACTATTTAACGAGTCACCAGAACTGATCAATGAAGATCCCGATCTCTATATGCGTGGTTACCACTACATACTCACGTGTGCATACAACCTCAAGAATACCGAAAAATACACCAAGTATCTCGACGAACTAGAAACCTTCCGCAATGATAGATACGGACAGTTCAATAATAACTCGCAGATCATATCCTTTCTCTACGTTCACTATGGCAGGCTCAATAAATACTTCCTCTCTGAACAGTACGGCGAAGGTCTCAAAGTGATCCCGTCTACCCTCAAACGTCTCCAAAAGTACAAGTCCAAACTTGATGCACACAGAGTACTAGTATTCTACTTTAAAATAGCATGGATGCACCTCATGGCAGGCGACAATACCACAGCGATCAAGTATCTCAATCAGATATTTAATATGGAAGTAGGCTCCCTCCGTGAAGACATACAGGGCTACAGCCAACTCATGTTTCTCATGGCACACTACGATGCCGGCAACTACGAGATCATGGACTACTTAGTAAAAGGTGCCAAACAGTTTTTTGACAAGATGCACGAGACTAATACGCTACAGATCAAGACGCTTGCATTTTTCCGCAAAGTGGTGAAGCTACCTATCAGCGACCGAAAGAAATTTATACAGCAGTTTTATCAAGACCTGAAGGAATTGGAAAAAGACATCTTCGAGCAACGATCTATGCTATATTTGGATATTATTAAGTGGTTGGGGAGGAAGGTGTGAGGGAAGGTAATATGAATTCTTGAGAAAAAAAATAATTTAATTTTTGTTTTTCCTTAGCATTTTGCTATTCAATAGCATAAATGTACGTTTTTCTTTAATAGAGTACCTGCTTCGGTCAATAGATCAAAAGAAAATAATCCACGATTTACAAATTTTGGCAAACAGATGACCTACAGTTTCACCAAGACAAACCTGTGCAGCTTTAGCGGCATCAGCAAATAAGCAGATGTGAAATAAGATTAAAGCGTCATAAAAGATCAAGCTATATTCAACAAGGTTTTTGCTATACTTTCAGTTAGTTCTCCGGTCACTCTTACATCATTAGCGAATTTATGCCATTGGTTGACTGTATGATTTATCTCTGTAATGATGCTCGCAGATTTTTTACATTTTATAGTTTCACCTATGGCAAATAAATCTTCTTTTATGATATTTGTTCGTTTGTTATTAATACTCAAAGCATGTTGACTTACCCACTCACTCCCTGGACGGTAGGCATGACAAATATCGTAAGCTGGCGCCAATTCCCATTTTTTATCTTTTTTCAACCTAAAAGCAAAGTTTTTGGTGTGGTCGTCACAATTTCGTGCAATGACATTAAATACCATACGTCTATACATTTGTTCCATATCTTGATAGGTTAATTTTAACTCTCGCATTGTTTGGAATAACTGTTCGTAACTAAAGCTAGTGACCAAATTGAAATCAAAATGTTTGATGGCACAAAATGTCTGAACGTGGTGCTTCATATCACCATTTTCTCTGTCAAACCGTTTGGTCATGAAATGAGCTCTACCATTTTCTTCTAATAATCGTGAAGGCATCATATCAATACTACAAGCAATCGCCATATTATAGTAGGCCATTTCTACTCTTCCATATCCTTTGCTTTCTCCAAGTTGCACATCACTGACATTGTCTAATTTAATCAACCAATGTTCAAATCCTTTTGGAGCAATAGTTTGACCTGATTTTACCTCACCAGTTTTATCATTGTATGCAATCACTGCTTTGGGGCGAGCACCGCCTGCCGATGTTCCTATTTTCAAAATTTCCATCACTGCTTTTTCTTCATCTTTTTGCAGATTGGTAGCGAAAGATTCCCTTTTGGAAAACATCTTATGGGCTATATCCACCAGACTGTTTATCTCAATGGAAAATGCTTTTTTACTATCGTTTATTGTAGCAGGTTCAAATTCTAAGGCACCCATTCCCCTACATCCTATAAAGCATAACATTTCTACAGGATTCATACTATCTTGAGTACGACCTTGTCGGGCCAACCAAATATTGATTAATTGATTTCCATATTTATCAGGAAGTACGTCAGCTAACAAACCCGGTAAACCTTTGAAAGTATCATATACTGCATTTTTGCTGCTGCGTAATTCTGGAAAAGTAAATATTTTATTTGCGGAAGATATAGGAATTTTTAAGGGAGCCAAATCCCAATGGAGTTTTTTAAATTTTGGGTCATACTCAAAACTGGCTAAACCTGTCTTCTCATCCCAAGAGACTGCTCCTACAAGTTCCCCCCATATTTTTACGAATGCTGTATTCATTATCTTGTATCCTTTTTTTATCTTTTATCATCTGTTTTACCACTCGCTCGTTTACGTTTTTTTTTCTCCATTTTTGCCAATGCCAATGGACTTATGGTTTGCTGCACACTAAAAGTCTCCATGGTATGCAGTTGATCCAATACCCTCAATACCTGAATTAAAGTAGCCAATGTCACGGTTTCACCCCGCTCTAATAAACTTAAAGTGGAACGACTTATACCTGCTGCTTTTGCCAATGTATCCTGCGTTATGTTTTGCTCCATACGATGGTGTTTGATAAAAACACCTATATGTTCTGCCAAAGCGCCATCACTCATAGAATCCCAATTAACGTATGATAAATCAGTCATAAAATAATATTTTATACATTAGTGAACGATAATTGCTACAAATATAGTTAATAATTATCAACCAATAAAATAAAATTTATCAATCTATATAAAACGAATGACATTTCATGCACAATGAACATATAATAGCACTAATGAATGATTTACCATTCATAATTAGTTAGAATATAAAACGAGAGTACCTGCTTCGGTCAATAGATCAAAAGATAATAGTCCACAACTCAAAGACTTTGGACAACGGTTCATCCATTATACCAATGCTACAATTCAGCAATGTGGCGATTTCTACAATTAACAAAAACCCATATAAAAAAAAGACCCCCTTCGACTTTTCGAAGAGGGGTCCCATCCCAAAAACAGTAAATTCTTTATAGAAAATTAATCTATGACAACCATTTTTCTGGTAGCTTTGAAGTCTCCTGCTTCAAGTGTGTAATAAAGTACACCTACACTACCAATTTCATTTTTATTAAGCTCTACACTGTTGTATCCTTTTACGAAAGTGTTAGTGATCACTCTCACTACCCTACCAGTCACATCATAGATCGTAACTTTTGCATCCATTGCTTCAGGTAGATCGAAACCTATCACTGTGATCGCTTTGAATGGGTTTGGTGTATTCTGATACAATACTGTAGATGCTTCTGATCTTCCACTTACATTGAATGCTACGTTCATGACATCATTATCATTAGTGTATGCTTCAGCAGGAGTAAGCGAAGAGTCTAACCAAAGACCTTGAGAAACCAAGCCATTATCTTTAGCTTTTAGTGTCAATGTGAACACATTTGCACCTTCTGCAAGATTGAATGCTTTCTCTTTATTGTAACTCACTGTCACGATACCATCCGCAAGTTTAGCAAAACCGAAGTTTTGATCTGTCATACCAATGATACCACCATTGACTGCTTCAAGGCTGAACAATTCAGTGTCAAAATTTACAGTAAACTGGAATCCTGTTACATCTGCATTATCTGCCATTGTTACTGGAATATTTACTATCTGACCTGCATTGAATGTCTGATTTGCTGTTGTAAGTGCTAGTGACTGAGCCGATCTTGATTCTACATTATTGCCACGTGCATTTACTTCTGCACTTTCGTTTACATCACCCACCTTTACAGATGTGAAGTTTACGATTATGTCGGAGTTGATATTACTGACATTTCTTTGCTCAGGGAATAATTCTCCAAGTGCAAATTGTGCATCACCGAAAGTGAAGGATTTGTCTACGAATCTCCAAGACTTATTGTTGGCAAAAGTAGCATTCACACCCAAGATTACTTTACGAAGCTCTACTAGGTCAGCTGCTGTGATATTTTTATCCTTATTTACATCTGCTGCTATCATTTTGTATGGTGAAGTCAACTTCTGTATACCTAGGATGTGTCTTTGTATCATTACTAAGTCCAAAGTAGTGACACCATTAAGGATATCATCATTTTTGCTAGGACTCACCGTGTAGCTTCCGCCATTTGGCATATCCGCAAAAACATAACCTCCTAATACATCTGTCATTGCATTCATCTCGCTACCTTCCAATTTCACAAATACATCTTTAACTGGTTCAGCTGCTTCAGTCATTGCATTACCGTTGATCGCAAATTTTCTACCTTCATCATCACAGGCATTATTATTGTCTTGGATAGTGATAAATGTTGAACAATAATCCTGAACTACAATACCCATAGGTGTAATAACCGCTGCATAAATATCTAGATCTACCCTACCTAAGTCAGCACAAGTGAATATGAGACTATCCTTAATAATAGGATTACCAGCTGTGTCTAAGGTTACAGGTTCGAATGATAAGATCACGTCGTATCCACATGGATGACTACTTCCTCTATCAAAATCAACTGCCCAAATATCAATCATACCTTCATCAGCAATACCATCATTGTCGGTATCTATCGGCATAAGACTTGTTGCGAGACCATTCAAGCAATAAGGAGTCGGTGCCTTACAGTTTACTATGTCAAATAATTGATCACACTTAGTGATGTTACCACATCTATCTTCGAATGACCATTGAATTCTATGATTTCCTATTGGATATCTTCCACTTGCATCAGCTGTATTTCCTAAACCAGTATTTGAGAGACCTAAATCGAAAGAGCCGTTGTTGAAAGCATCAATTTTGTAGCTCCAACGTAGTATATCAGTACATACATCAGTGCCTGTTGCTATAAGTTCAATATATCCATCCGCACAACCTGGATCATAAGTACATACAGACTTACGTGCACAGCTACTTGTGATTACAGGCTTAACAGGATCGTTTACTTTGATCACTTGAGTATGTTCCCAAGTCCTGTAAATATATCCACCACCTTCGCTTAAATATCTTTGGCACCAGTCGATAATAGTCCAATGTCTTAAGATTTTGAAACATGCTTCACCAGTAGAGTTATTGAATGTAAAGATTTGATCTGTGTATTCTGCACCAACTAAGCTACAAGTGTTGTCAGCTATAAGATTTGGTCTCCCTAGTAAATCAGGACTGAAAGCAGGACTATTTGGATCTTCACATCCACTAATTGTTCTGTCTAATGGCCATCTGCTTGGATCCATTTCGAAAGGATCATCAGAACCATTTACTGTGATAATCTGAGTACAAGATACTGTTCTTCCACCTGCATCAGTCGCAATAAATGTACGTGTGATCGTACCGATTCTACAACTGTTTAAGTTTATTATTGAATCTGTAACTACTCTTGGGTTTTCACAGTTGTCGTATACCGTAGGCCATCCGAAAGAGTGTCTTAAATGTGCTGTATCAAATATATCATCACATGTTACAGTCATATGAGCAGGACATGTAATTGCTGGTGGCAATTTGTCTTGTACGATTGCATTAACCATACAATCATTCCAGTTACCAGCTTTGTCGATCACTCTGAACTGTACCATATGAGTCGTACCTATATCAGAACAACAGAATTGTGCGAATGAGCTAAATCCACATGGATCAGTAACTTCAATTACATACAACCATTCTTCCGTTTCACATTGACTAGTTCCGAAATCAAACCAAGTTGCATTGTCATCTAATACTCTTACGAAATCGAAAGAATTGTTACCATCCGCTACATCTTGTGGAGATCCTACTGCCCAATTTCTGTATGTAGAAGTCTCACCACTCAACCAAGCAAACAATCCTTTTTTCTTAATATCTCTCAAACCAATAAGGTAATCTTCATTAAGATTCCACTGAGCAACTTTATCATATACCCATGCATTTTCAGCTGCAGTATTGATAGCTACTACATAACCACCCATTGCTGCCGCAGTTTTGATAGCTACTTCAGGAGTAGATCTATGCTTAGAAATATAGTAAAAATTTGGAGTTGATTTACCTGTATTAACATATTCACCAAGGTAAGTAAATCCTGGAAATTCAGGAGTTTTACATGGTGAACATGCTTGTGGATTCATTCTTCTTACCAACATTTTTGCAAGTTCACATTCGTCATAACTACCATCATCAAATGAAGTAGCTGGAACCCATGCTTTACCATCAAGTGTCAATCCTATTACGGTGGTCTGATCGCAAATTGCAACTGGTGGAGTATTATCTACTACTGTTACCACTACAGAAGCGGTTGTGCTATTATAACAAGCGTCATAAGCTGTATAGGTTACCGTGTGACATCCTACCGGAAGTTTACCTAAACCACCATTAACTCCTTTTATAAACCCACCAGGGAATGTGATATCAACAGTAAAGTTGCTACAGTTATCACTAACAAGAGCCGCAGGAAAAGCTATATTTGCTTCGCAAGAATGTCCATTTGTAGAAGCTGTAAAATCAACAGGGGCAGCGATAGAAGGACCAACTTTGTCAGCAATTTCTATCATTTGTAAGTGTGTCCTGATTCTTTGTGTACCTCTACAAGACCATTCCAATACTTGCCAAGTTCTCATAATCTTGGTAACACATCCTATTACTGGAAGTCTTACATCAGAAAACGATACCAATACATTACAATATAAATCCGGCGTTGGATAAATAGGTAAATATAAACTTGGTAAAGCAGCAGGTACATTTGATCTTATATTAGAAACAGTCAAATATGTGTGATGCGCTCTATTCATTGTATATACTCTAAAACAAAACTCATCACTCTTCTCAAGAAATACTGAAACGGTACCATTTCCTGTA
>JBBRJL010000092.1:0-8063 GCA_038219375.1 Chitinophagales bacterium
CTGCATAGATGTTTTTATATACTTTGGAGTTAATTTGACTCATGATTCTTTATTTATAATAGGTAATGCAATCAATGAAATTATCCCAAAAATAATATTGATAAATATCTGTATGGAAAAAAATACGATGTTTGCAAAGGAAAATGCATCAGAACCATTGACACCGTACATGGCCAAAGCTTCACCCACTAGATAGTGATAACTCCCCATCCCTCCGGGTGTAGGAATCAAAATACCCAAACTGCCGAATACAAACACCACCAATCCTTCTGTTGGTCCTAAGTGCGAAGTAGGAAAAAATGCAAAAAATGCAAAGTAACTCATTAAATAATAAAGTACCCAAATACCTACCGTATAGAATATAAAAAGCGGAACACTTGATACATTTTTTACACTTTGTACACCATCAGAAAATCCAGATACCAAACCATATATTTTTTTTCCTATTGCTGATGACTTTAATGTAGCTCTTTTGGAATATCCAAAATAAAAAAATGCTATTGTAGAGAGAAAGATAATAGAAAGTAAAACAGGGCTTTTGAGTAAGCTTTCAAGTTTGGCCCCAAAATTTATATTCTGATCCAAGTAAGCCAAAAAATCACTGCCACCTACCATCATAGCTAGACCGATGACAATGGCCAACATTAAAACATCAAATATTCTATCTGTAAATATTGTACCTAAAGCTTTTTCGACAGGTATATCTTCGTACTTTGAAATCAATCCTGCCCTGATCACTTCTCCCGATCTTGGTACCCCGAGATTAGCTAGATAATTGATCATAATGGTACCAAAAAGATTAATAAATTTAGGTTTGTAACCCAAAGCTACAAACATCATCTTCCATCGCAACGCTCTCATCACATTGGTCAACATAAATAATAGCATAGTTATGAATACCCAAAAGTAGTTCGCATTACTGATATCAGAAATAATTTTTGCAAGCAAACTGCATTCTGATGCTGGAGTACCTTTGGAAAAACAATCTGCTTGAAAAGCTACATTCTGACGTTGATACACCAAGTAGAGCATGATAATACCTACACCAAAAAAAATACTCACTTTAGCAAATGTGCCAAGATGCTTTTTCATTCGATCCAATTGATAAAATAAGTTAGAATAAGAATTAAACTAGTCTGTTATTTTCATCGGGGAAAACAGCTTTTGCCTTGTAAGTTTTTGCTTCCTCAGGAGTCATAAGCGCATAACAAATGATGATAACTATATCACCTACTTCAGCCCTCCTTGCAGCAGCACCATTGAGACAAATCATACCTGAATCACGCTCACCCTTAATGACATATGTTTCAAATCTTTCGCCATTATTGTTATTGACGATTTGTACTTTTTCGCCTTCATAAAGATCAGCAGCATCCATGAGGTCTTCGTCTATGGTGATAGAACCTACATAGTTAAGGTTGGCTTGGGTGACTTTTACGCGGTGTATTTTTGACTTATGAATGTGTAAAAACATTGATAGTGTTGATTTTTAATGGAAATAAAGTGCAAATATCATAAAAATAGTCGGATGTATCTATAATCTTACTTTTAAATCAGGTTGCCATTTAATAACACTTTATCCACGTGATTGGTTCCAAATGAATAAACCATGTAGTACAATGAAGGTATTGGATGCGTCAAAATCAGATTTGCCATCTTCCCTTTTGCGATAGATCCATTTGAATCACCTAGTTCAAGTGCACAAGCTCCATTTATAGTTACACCATTAAATGCTTCGTTGGGTAGGATGCGCATATTGTTGCACGCAAAAGCCATTAGCAATGGTATATTTCCAGATGGACTTGATCCAGGATTGTAATCTGTCGCTATTGCTATGCCTAGTCCTCCATCTATCATCCTTCGCGCTGGCGCGTAATGAATATTCAAAAAAAATGAACAAGACGGAAGTACCGTTGGGATAGTGTTTGAGCCTTTTAGTGCTTGAATTTCTTCATCACCTATAGCCTCTAGATGATCGACAGAAATAGCGCCGTTGGCAATTCCAACTTGCACACCACCAGAAATGGCAAGTTCATTGGCATGTATTTTGGCTTTCAAACCATAAGAAGAAGCTGCTTTGAGGATTCTGTCTGTTTCTTCGACAGTATAAAATCCTTTGTCACAAAAGACATCACAATAATCTGCAAGTCCTTCGTGAGCTACTTGGGGAAGCATTTCATTAATAATGATGTCTATGTAAGTTTTTCTATTTTCCTTGTACATCGTCGGTATAGCATGTGCTCCGAGAAAACTTGCCTTGATAGTTGCTGGACTGCTTTCTTTTAATCTTCGTATCACTTTTAGCATCTTTAGCTCACTTTCTAGGGTGAGGCCATAGCCACTTTTGATTTCTATAGCTCCTGTACCCATTGAAATCACTTCGTCGAGCCTAGCTTTTGCTGTGGTATAAAGGTCATCTTCTGAAGTGGATTGCAACTTATGGGCAGAGTTTAAAATTCCACCGCCATTTTTTGCAATTTCTTCATAAGAAACGCCACGCAGACGATCCACGTACTCACCTTCTCGTCCTGCTGCATAGACGATGTGTGTATGGCTGTCGCACCAAGATGGCATCACCAATCTGTCAGAAGCATCAATGATAATATTTGCTCTATCTGGAGCTTGAGTCATAGGACCATAATCTGCTATTTTGTCACCTTCAATCAAAATATATCCTTGATCCAAGGTAGATACTTGACCCATTTCTATACCTTTTTTGAAGTTGTGGCTTTGTGTTTGGATACCTATGATGGATTTTATATTTGTGATGAGGGTAGATGACATGATATTTTTTTGTGACATATTAAAAAACAAAGTTGCGAAAAATAGTTTTAAATACCAAATCATGATACTAATTTTGAGATAATGTATATTTTGCATCTCACTATTTTGCGATCGTGTAATACAAAATTAAAAGAATATTTAGCTTTGACAAAAATATCGAGTCATGAACCGAATTTATTTTATATTCACAGTTGGTCTGATAGGCCTTTTCGGGTGCAATACCGTGAAAAAAGGGGTAACAATTCCATTAATATTTGCTTCATCTGCTCATGATACCTTACCATATAATATATTTTATCCAACTTCCTATGGCAAAAGAGGTGCAAAAGTTCCTCTATTTCTTTGGCTACATGGAGCTGGAGAAAGAGGATATGACAATAGAATCCAACTCAATAATGTGGTTCCATATCTGATATCTCCAGATGTACAAGCTCAGTTTCCAGCTGTTTTGGTAGTGCCACAATGTCCAAAAGAAGGATATTGGGCGCCTGTCAAAAGATTTGAATGGAGCATAATTAACGGTGGCAAGGTGACACCACCAATGCGAGCAGTAATACAACTACTTGACAAATTAATGCTCGATCCAAATATTGACAAAGAAAGAATCTATGTTGGCGGTTTATCTATGGGTGGTTTTGGGACATTAGATTTATTGAGTAGAAGGTCTGATATCATTGCAGCTGCTGTACCGATCTGTGGTGGGTCAGATCTAGAGAAAGTGGAAAATTATAAAGATGTACCGTTATGGATTTTTCATGGTGCCAAAGATGATGTAGTAAAACCGGAACTATCTAGGGACTTGGTTGCTAAATTGAAACAACTAGGTAGTAAACCTATATACACAGAATATCCTGATGGAAATCATGGAATATGGGAAGCTGCTATCAGAGAACCCGAGTTGTTACCTTGGTTGTTTAGTCAGAGGAAGGTGAAATAATGGCGTAATATTCATATGACACATTAGGATATTGGAAACAAAATGAAGAGTATATTTTCGCTATAATGGTGACTCATTTTCATTCAAAGGTTTCATATCATCCATATCAAATGGTTCTATATCCTTGCAGCTACAATATTCGATTCCAAAGGGACAACTTTCTGGGTTATAATCACAAAACTCAAAATGACACATACCTTCCGAGATATATTGTACATCTTCGCCCCATCTTTTCCTTATAATTTTATACTTAGTTAGTTCTGGCAATCCATCTGGAAAGTCTGCATAAAAATTAAATACCAGCCAAACATCTAATATTTTTTCATTGATTGCCAATGCTTGAGATTCAGTCAATCTATCAACTATTGGAAGATTTTCTTGTCCAAATCCCATCAACTCAGCCATAGGTACCATTGGGGCACATTCCCACTCAGCAATATAATCCAATCCATAATCCAAGGCAGGATGATCAGGATAAAGTATATTGACATTAGGTTTATCTGGTTTATTGGCTTTTAATTTTTCCAACTCTTCGATCAACTGATTGACATATTTCTCCATTTTATTTTATTTGGAATCAGTAAAATATTACTCCTTCATCTTCACCATGGTCAATATTGTCGCTATGGCCACCGTCTCTCCTGTCTCATCATATACATCCACTAGCCATTTGACAATACCTTTGGTATAATCTTCGTCTTCCCGCTTTTCTTGAGCGACTTTTTCTTTGACTGTGAGCCTTACGCCTATAGTCATGCCTGGATAAACAGGCTTTGTAAAACGACATTCTTCTAGGCCATAATTGAGCATGACTGGTCCTTTAGCAGCATCTACAAATAGGCCTGCAGCAGCCGATAATATAAAATATCCATGGGCAACCCTTTGTGTAAATGGTGTGCCTTCGAGTGCGGTAGCATCTGTATGTGCATAGAAGTGATCCCAGGATACATTGGCAAAATTGACGATATCGGCGTCTGTTACAGTACGTTTGTGTGTGATGAGCGTTTCTCCGATTTCGAGTTCTTCAAAGTATTTTTTGAATGGATGTTTAACGTCTTCTATGTATTTGCCCCCGTATTGATATTGTTGGGTGATGTGTGATAATGTGGTTGGCGTGCCTTGGATAGCACATCGTTGCATATAATGTTTGACACCACGCATGCCTCCCATTTCTTCTCCGCCACCTGCACGTCCTGGGCCTCCATGGACCAATAAAGGCATGGGCGATCCATGACCTGTACTTTCTTTGGCTGCTTCACGATTTAGTACAAGGATTCTTCCGTGATGTGTAGCTGCATTAACTACATATTCTCTAGCAATTTTATCATCAAAAGTAACGATAGAACTACACAATGACCCTCTCCCTTTCCTTGCTAATTCGATAGCTTCGTCCATATCGTGATAAGGCATCATGGTTGAAACTGGTCCAAAAGCCTCGATTTCATGGGTTCCTATTTGTTCAAATGGTCGGTCATTCCTCAATAAAACGGGTGCCATATAAGCGCCTTTTTCTTTAGACCCATGTGTGACTTCGAATCCTTCAGGATCGCCATATACCAGCTGAGAAAACGACATCAATTCTTCTAGTTTTTCCTTGACTTCTTTGACTTGTTCCTGACCTGCGAGCGCACCCATGCGTACACCTTCCGTACGAGGATCACCGATAACTAGACCGGTCAATGCTTTACCAATAGCGATCTGTACATCTTCCATATAATCAGCAGGGACGATAATTCTACGGACTGCTGTACATTTTTGCCCACATTTTATGGTCATTTCTTTTCTCACTTCTTTGACAAAAAGATCAAATTCGGGAGTTCCCGGTGCTGCATCCTTACCCAAAATGATACTATTGAGTGAGTCAGCTTCCATATTGAATGGTACAGCTTCACGGATGATATTTGGGTTGGACTTTAGCATAATGCCAGTACTTGCCGATCCAGTAAACGTGACCACATCTTGATAATTGACATGATCAAGGATCGTGCGAGCACTACCGCAGATAAGTTGCAGAGCGCCAGCGGGCAAAATTCCTGAAGCAATGATATCTTTTACAACAACTTCAGCCACAAAAGAGGTCAATGTAGCAGGTTTTACGATGGCAGGCATGCCCGCAAGCCAATTGACAGCACATTTTTCGAGCATTCCCCAAACGGGAAAATTGAATGCATTGATATGAACGGCTACTCCTTCTTTTGGTACTAATATGTGATGACCCATAAAAGTACCACCTTTACTGAGGCCTATAGGATCGCCTTCGGTGTAGTAAGGTAGATCGGGAAATTTGCGCCGTAGACTAGCATTTGCAAACAGATTGCCAATACCACCTTCGATATCTATCCACGAGTCGATACGCGTTGCTCCGGTTTTATAACTGACTTCGTAATATTTTTCTTTCCTCTCCATGAGGAAAAGCGCCAATGCCTTAAGCATACGTCCACGCTCTTGAAAAGTCATTTTACGTAGGTTCTTATTTCCAATCTTCCGTCCGTAATTGAGCATCTCTTCAAAATCAAGACCACTACTACTTGCTGATGCCACAGCGGTGCCATTGCTAGCATCGTAAAGCATTTGACCATCGCCAGTGCCTTCTATCCATTGACCGACTGCATAATTTTGTAACTTCATGACTTATTTAATTTGATTAGGTAGTGCGAAGGTAAAAAATTATGTACAAAATTATTATTGTTTTTTGAATAAGGTTAGGAATAAGATCATCAAAGACACATTATTACAAATCAATCAACTTATTATTAAAATCAGATATTACCGATCTGAAATACAGGATTACCATCTTTTTGGTAAAGAAAGCCATAATAATTAAATTGGAGTACGACTAGGTCTGCTGACGTTGATCCTCTATTTCCATCTGGTGTTTCTACGCCAAGTTTTAAAGATCGAAGTTTACCGTCTTCAAAAAATTCTGAAGAAGAAAAATCTATTTTGACACCTTGTTCAGTTAGTTTTTGTGCCATTTCGGTCAGCTCCTTTTTTGTAGTCTCATGAGAAATTTTCATAAGCGCGTATCCTTCTGATTGAGTAAGTACTGTTGGTAAGTCCTTGGGTTGGCAAGACAAAAACAAAAAAAGAAGGCTTAAAATCAGAATGTTTTTCATTTTCAAAATTATTTTTCTATTTGATTTTAGAATATTAACTCAAAAGTATGTGAAATTTTGCATTTGAAAATAAATTTATTATCAATGTGTAGAAGTTTCGAGATAATTTATTATTTTTGGATTATTTTTTAACTCCAATCTAGTATCATGAAACTTTTTGTTAGTCTCTTTATCTCAGTTTTTATATTAACAAGTACTTCCTATAGCCAAAAGCTCATTTCGGCAACTTACAAAGGAGCTAGAACCAAACAGCAAATCACTACTACATTTAGTCTTCCATTTGTCAAATACGGGGCAAAATATTACGCCATCAAATATACATCACCTGATGCAAAGGGCAATCCTGATACCTTGTCAGGCTTGATGGTAGTACCTGATGATCTTACATTTGAATTTCCTAGATTGGTCTATCAGCATGGTACATCAGATTGCAAAACTTGCGTGCCGTCTCGGTATGGCACTAACGGTGGCGAAGAAGGACAGCTGGGATTATTATTTGCAGGATTGGGTTTTGTATCGGTACTTCCCGATTATGTCGGAATGGGAGACGGTAGAGGATTTCAGACTTATGTTCATGCTGGTACTACGGTTTCAGCATCAATGGACATGCTTAGTGCTTGTGCAGAGTGGACTTCAGAAAATAATGTTTTTACGAATGATCAGCTTTTTATTACAGGCTATTCCCAAGGCGGATATGCATCTATGGCGCTTCACAAGTATATGGAAGAAAGTCAAGGTACTACTTCTGTCACAGCCGCAGCACATTTATCTGGACCCTATAGTTTATCGGGCGTAATGCGTGATTTGATTTTGGGTGATGTGCCTTATTTTTATCCTGCATATGTACCAAACACTGTTCTAGGATTCAATGAAGTAAGGGGGAATTTGTATACTGATTTGAGCGAGTTCTTCAAAAATGAATACGTTGCTGACATCAAAAGATATTATGATGGTGTGATTTCGTTAACTTCGCTTAATACTAAACTTATCCAATTACTACAAACGAATACTGGAGCATCTGTAGGTGGTAGAATGATCAGAGATGATGTCAAAGAAGAAATTAAAAATAATCCTTCACATCCTGCTAATCAGATATTATATGAAAATGATGTTTTTGATTGGTCGCCACAGGTTCCTACTAGAATTTTTTATTGTACTGCTGATGACCAAGTACCATATTTGAATAGTATTGTGGCACGTGATACAATGTTAGCAAATGGAGCTCC
>JBBRJL010000093.1:0-8046 GCA_038219375.1 Chitinophagales bacterium
GGTACAATTGATCCAATGAAACTGTATATCAAATTCAGAGGGCAAAAACCAACTATTGGACCATTGTTAGAAAAACGAGGCCTAAATAAAGGATAAACTTACATATTTCATTGAATATCATATGATTTTATATAAGTTTAATGAACGATAGCTAGCGGAATGTGTCCCAAAATGATAGATTCTGCTAGCTATCTAACGTGAATCCTGTCTAGCATAACTATTTATACAGTAATAATTTTATTACTAAAGACCCACACAAATATGTTCATTTCAAAATATTTACACCCAAAAGCTATGATTTTAGACCTTTTCAGCAATAAAATAAACATTTTATTTACTTTCATTTGGTAATTAAATGAGCTTACTATAAGTTTGTGCCATGAAGTTGAATCAATCCACATTTGCGGCATTTTATTTTTGGTACTTTTATTTTAAAATAGAGTAGCAGGACTTTTGTTTGTATGTGTGTCAAAAATAAAAGGAGTTCTGTTGGTAAAACAGGCTCCTTTTTTCGTTTTAATAGTTTTATTAATTAGGTATTATGGGAAACGAAAAGATATTAAAAGTGGCTATTCAGGGATATCCTGGATCATTTCACGACGTAGCAGCCAAAAAATATTGGCCAGACCAGTCATTAGAACTGATTCCTGCCGACTCGTTTGATATTCTAGCTAACTTGCTTCGAGATGGCTCGGCAGATGTAGCAGTCATGGCCATTGAAAACTCTATCGCAGGTACCATCTTACAGAATTACAGAATACTCAGAGAAAATGGTTTTTGGGTGAGTGGTGAGATATACCTGAGGATAAAACACAATCTACTTACATTAGAAGGTACTTCACTAGCTGATATCAAAGAAGTTGCCTCCCATCCCATGGCCATCAATCAGTGCAGACAATTCCTAAGTCAATACCCGCATTGGAAACTTATAGAATCTGAAGATACAGCCTTAAGTGCAAAAAACGTAGCCGCAAAAGGCAAGGTTTCCAAAGCTTGTATTGCCAGCACCATAGCCGCAGAGCTATATGGTCTCAAAGTACTTCAGTCCAGCATAGAAACGAGCAAAACCAGTTATACACGCTTTTTTATTGTCACCAAAGAAAAGTCTCTCCCACCTAAAGATGCTGACAAAGCTTCCATTTATATACGGGTTCAAGATAAAAAAGGTCAATTGCTCAAAGTACTACAAGTTATTCAACAGCACGACCTGAATATGAGCAAACTCCAATCTTTTCCAGTTTTAGGGAGTTTTAGGGAGTACTTTTTTCACTTAGATATTGAGTTTGACAAGATAGACCAATACTTGGGATTAAAAGAAGATCTCAAAGACCTCACTTTCGAATTTGATGAAACTGGTATTTACAAAAGTGCCGATATTTCATCCATTCTCGAAAAACAACATTCATTAAATACATCGATTTTATCATGATTATACCAGCAGCCGAACGATTAAATGAGGTGTCCACCTATTATTTTGCTAGAAAACTAGCAGAAATAGATGCCATGAGTAAAGATGGCGGTACTATAGTATTAAATCTAGGTATAGGAAGTCCTGATTTACTTCCATCTACATTAGTAACAGACAAACTTGTAACTTCTCTCACAAAGGATGATGCCCATAAATACCAATCTTATAAGGGAATTCCTTCATTAAGGAATGGATTTGCTTCGTGGTATGGTCGACATTTTGACTATCATCCAGATCCTAATACGCAAATTTTACCACTTATAGGGTCAAAAGAAGGCGTGATGCATGTAAGTATGTCATTCCTAAATTCAGGAGATGAAGTACTTGTTCCTAATCCAGGATATCCTTCATATGCCATGTGTGCAAGATTGGCAGGTGGCGTACCTGTTGACATGCCATTATCAGAAGATCTAGGCTGGAAACCTGACCTTGACGCACTGGCCAAACTTGACTTGAGCAAGGTAAAACTCATGTGGATCAATTATCCCAATATGCCTACCGGTGCAAAAGCTGATCTGGATTTTTTCGAAAAATTGGTTGTCTTTGCCAAAAAACACCAGATACTTATCTGTCATGACAATCCTTACACTTTTATACTTAACGACAAACCTCTCAGCATTTTTAATGTAGCTGGCGCACAAGATTGTGCTATAGAATTGGTTTCACTCAGCAAGTGTTACAATATGGCAGGATGGCGAGTCGGCGCAGTCGTGGGTGCAAAGCCATACATAGACACCATCATGACATTCAAAAGCAATATGGATTCTGGTATGTTCAAGCCTATCCAAGAAGCGGCATCTATTGCACTCGATCTTGGGCAAGACTGGATAGATAATTTGAATGCTCAGTATGCTGACCGAAAAAAAGCTGCATGCGACATTATGTCTTTGTTAGGATGCAGTTTTCGAGAAGACGGTGCCGGACTATTTGTTTGGGGAAAAATACCCGAAAATATAGGCGATTCCGAATCCTTGGCAAATAAATTATTATTTCAATCAAGGGTTTTTATCACGCCAGGTCATGTATTCGGTTCTCAAGGTACACAATACCTACGCATCTCGCTCTGTAGCACGGTAGAAGACATGAAAGCCGCTTTGTATAGAATTCAAACTGGTTTTAAAAATTCCCAGATATGAAGATTACAGTAATAGGATTAGGATTAATAGGAGGCTCGATAGCTAAAGACCTGAAATCTCAACTCAATGTAAGGGTTTACGGAGTAGATGCATCAGAAATACACCAACAACTCGCATTAGAACACGGCCTGGTTCATGAAATATTAACTTTGGAAGATGGACTGAAGGTGGCGGATATTGTCATCATGGCTATTCCCGTAGATAAGATAGAAGGTATTTTGTCAAATATTTTGGACCAAATAAACGAAAACACAACGGTTATTGATGTAGGATCTACCAAAAGTGATATTTGTGTATCGATATCTTTACATCCGAAACGAAGCAGATTTGTAGCAGCCCATCCACTTGCAGGTACTGAATTTTCTGGGCCAACGGCTGCACTAAAGGGTTTATTTCAAAACAAAAAAAATATCATCACCGAGCCAGAGAAATCAGCTGACGACGCCCTTGAATCTGCGCTTAAGGTTTTCGAAAGCCTTGGAATGGTGACTACATTTATGACTCCTGAAGAACATGATAAACATTTAGCTTATGTTTCGCATTTATCACACGTGAGTTCGTTTATGTTGGGACTGACTGTCTTAGATATCGAAAAAGATGAAAAACAAATATTCAATCTTGCTGGTACCGGTTTTGAAAGCACCGTGAGATTAGCAAAAAGTAATCCTAAGACTTGGTCCGCTATTTTTGGTAAAAATAAAAAATATCTTCTCGAAGCTTTAGATAGTTATATCCTTCATTTAGAAAATTTCAGACACCACATTAGGGAAAATAATACCGCTGAAACAGAAAGATTAATGACCAAGAGCAATGACATAAAAAGGATATTGAATAATAAGAATATAGTGTAATTTAATAAGAATCTAAAAAAGTAATCGTTATGGTAAATTTATTTGACAACAGTAAAAGACCAATTCTCATTGCAGGTCCTTGTAGTGCAGAGACAGAAGAACAAGTCATAGAAACAGCTGTCAGACTTGCAAATACTGGCAAAATAGACGTACTGAGAGCTGGTATTTGGAAACCTCGTACACGACCAGGCGCCTTCGAAGGTATAGGTGCCAAAGGACTTCCGTGGTTACAGAAAGCCAAGGAAATCACAGGACTTCCAATTGCCGTAGAAGTAGCCAAAACATCACATGTAGAATTGTGCTTAGAGTTTGGAATAGACATCCTTTGGATAGGTGCTAGGACGACTGTCAATCCATTTGCAGTACAAGAAATTGCAGATGCTTTGCGTGGCATTGATATACCTGTACTATTAAAAAACCCGATCAATCCTGACCTCGCACTTTGGCTAGGTGGCATGGAACGTCTCCAGAAAGTAGGTCTTACAAAGCTTGGAGCCATCCATAGAGGATTTTCATCAGCTGGCGAAAAGATATACCGCAATCGTCCACAGTGGCAGATTGCAATTGATTTCAAAACAGCTATGCCAGACATTCCCATGATCAATGACCCTAGTCACATCACCGGAAGAAGAGATTTACTCCATAAGGTAGCCCAAAAAGCAATGGACCTTAATTTTGATGGTCTCATGATTGAGTCACACATTACACCCGATACTGCTTGGAGCGATGCCGCACAACAGATAACACCTGAAGTTTATGGACAATTAATAAACGATCTCATCATTCGTGAATACGACCCTAAAAATCTTAAAGAAAAAACAAAACTTGATCGTCTCCGTAAAGAAATAGACATGATAGATGAAGAAATCATGGGTATCTTGGCATCGAGAATGAAAATAGCGCGTGAAATCGGAGTGTACAAAAAAGAAAATAATATGACCATTCTTCAAAGCGAAAGATGGAAAGAAGTACTTTCAAAATTTGTGGATCGTGGTACAAAAAATGGTCTCAGCGAAGAATTTATCACTCGTTTTATCAAATCTATTCACGATGAAAGCATAGAGCAGCAAGAAAAAGTAATGGAGGATCAGTAAAGAACATGTCATATTTAAAGTGATTATTCATTTTTTCTATCAGATGTAAGTTTTGGGGCCAGAAAGAATAAAAAGATTTGGAAATTACATCAAAAGTTATAACTTTGGGTGTCATTAAAGCAATTTTAAAATGGATGAAAGACCTTGGTTAAAGAATTATCCTGTAGGAATTCCTGCAAATATAGATGCAACTCAATATGAAACATTAGTTGATTTTCTAAAAGAATGTTTCGCAAAGTACAGTTCAAATTACGCATTTGAATGTATGGGCGTAAGGCTCACTTACAAAGATACTGATCAATTGTCAACTCAATTTGCTGCATATTTACATTCAAGAGGACTCAATCCTGGCGATCGAATAGCCATAATGATGCCCAATTGTTTGCAATACCCAATAGCTGTCTTCGGAGCATTAAAAGCAGGATTGATCATAGTCAATACCAACCCACTTTACACACCTAGAGAAATGCTTTTACAATTTAATGATAGTGGCGTCAATTCCATCATGATTATGGAAAACTTTGCATCCAATCTCGAGTCGATCATTGACAAAACCAAAATAAATACGGTCATTGTCACAAGCGTGGGTGAATTATTGGGAAGTATCAAAGGCACCTTAGTCAATCTTGTAGTGAGACACGTCAAAAGGATGGTACCGAAATACAATCTAGCCAACACCGTCAATTTTCAACATGCGCTGAAGGAAGGCAAAAAATTTACTGTCAAGGAGTTTTCTAATTGTTCTGACGACGTCATCATACATCAATATACGGGTGGAACTACAGGAATCTCAAAAGGTGCGATGCTAACCAATAAAAATCTTGTGGCCAATATGGTTCAGATAAGAACTTGGATGCAAAATGAACTAGTAGAAGGTAAAGAAATCACATTATCCCCGCTTCCGATGTATCATATCTTTGCCTTTACGGTCAATTGCTTGGCCATGTTAAGTTATGGTGCTCATAATGTATTGGTCACTAATGCTAGAGATATCAATTCAGTCATCAAAGAGTTTGGTAAAAACAAAATTTCCCTGATGACAGGTTTAAATACTTTGTTTAACGCACTTCTCAATCATCCTTCGTTTGCGGCGGCTGACTTTTCTTCGCTCAAGATTACCGTCGGAGGAGGTATGGCTATCCAAAAAGTAGTGGCTGATCGGTGGAAAGAAGTAACTGGATGCGAGCTTAGTGAAGGGTACGGGATGACAGAATCTTCGCCGCTTATATCGGTCAATCCACTTAACGGCACAGGCAGACAAAATAGTATAGGACTTCCTGTTTCTTCCACAGAAATTAGAATTGTAAATGATGAAGGTGCCGTATTGTCCGCAGGGGAAATTGGGGAAATCCAATGTCGTGGCCCACAAGTGATGAAAGGCTACTACAACCAACCGGGAGAAACAGCAAAAACAATCACCTCAGATGGCTGGTTATGTACAGGAGATATTGGCAAAATGGACTCCGATGGATTTATATATATTGTAGATCGCAAAAAAGATATGATACTAGTCAGTGGGTTTAATGTATATCCCAATGAAATAGAAAATGTTGTAGTCGCGCATCCTAAAGTACTAGAAGCTGCTGCCGTAGGAATACCTGATGCTAAATCTGGCGAAGTAGTAAAGCTTTTTGTAGTCAAAAAAGATAGTTCTCTTTCTAAAGATGAAATCATTGCCTATTGTAAAGAAAATCTCACTGGTTATAAAATTCCAAAAGAAGTAGAATTCAGAGATGATCTGCCTAAAACAAATGTTGGTAAAATCCTAAGAAGAGAACTAAGATAAACCTATGATATTGAAAGGTAATATTATTCTTTTCCCTTGTCCGATAGTAGATGGTAAAGTAGAAAGCCTTTCGGCAGAAACTCTGACGTGGCTCCATCAAACAGACCACTTTATCGTAGAGCGAGCCAAGACAGCCAGGCATTTCCTGAAAGCAGCTGGTCATCCCTTGCCTATCCAACAAATCGTCATTCATGAAATAACAAATGACGCTGCCGAAAATGAAGATTTCTTAAAGTCTTCCATCTTTGGAAGAAACATCGGTGTGATATCTGAGGCTGGCTGCCCTGGCGTAGCAGATCCAGGAGCAGAAGTAGCTGACTGGGCACATAAAAATAATATCAAAGTCATCCCTCTCATAGGCCCTTCTTCCATATTATTAGCTATTATGGCTAGTGGGCTTGGTGGACAGAATTTTGCTTTTAATGGCTACTTGTCAAATAAAAAACCAGAGCTCGTCACACAACTAAAAGCACTTGAAAGCAAAGTTCATAAAACAGGTCAGACACAGATTTTTATGGAAACGCCATACAGGAATGGGTTTGTAGTTGAAACCTGTCTAGCCACATTAGGAGACCAAACTAAATTTTGTATTGCATGTGATATAAACGGCCCAACAGAAGATATCAAACAAATGAAAATTAAGGACTGGAAGAAGCAAAAGACGGATATCTATCATAAACGCCCTTGTATCTTTGTGATAGGAAAATAATTTATTAAAAAAAAACACCCTCATTTAACTTTTTTTAAAGATTCTGTGTTATATTTGTATTCGGAATTTTATTCCAATGGTATTTCCTTCTTCTTCGCTTTTATTTTTTGGTAATATTGTTTAACCTTTTAATATATAAAGATATGATGAATCAGGAAGTTCGTGCGATAATGACTAAAAATCCAGTCACCGCCAGCCCTACACAAACCATAGACGAAGTAGCTAACCTAATGTTTGAGACCCAAACTCAACAATTACCTGTCGTGGTGGAAGGTAAGTTAGTGGGTATGATAACTTCTTACGACTTATGGAAAGCTTCTAGAGAAGGTCACGGCACAGATATGCATGTTTCAGATGTGATGACCACAAAAGTCGCTAGAATTACCCCTAAGGACAAAGTTGGCACCGCTGCTGAATTATTTGCAGATAGAAGGTTCAAAACACTGCCTGTCGTAAATCTAGACAATGAACTCAAAGGAGTAGTTACCGCATTTGATGTCATAAGAATTGCTTTCAAAGAAGAGTATCCTAGTCCTATCTTATACCAAGACGTCTTTGTATAGTAAAAGTAGACATTATTGTTGATTATGATAATTTTGATTTACTAGTTTTTATATCTAGTCATTTCACAGGCTTACGAAGTATAATCTGCTGAAAAAGTCAAGAATGCTTAAGATACGAAGCTTCAAGCCACAGAAGTATAAGAGTACTTCAAGATGAAGAAATTGAAATAGATTGAGTGCAGTTGACTTTCAAAATAATTATAAAATAGTGTAATTAATTTGAAGGTTATATGGATTTCTCGTACACTCACTTCAAGCTGTTTTGATGTATGTATTTAATAATCGTAACTATTCAGGTAAAACCCCGAATGGGGTGAAATATTAGTAATCACGGATGTAAATCCGTGGTAAAAATGGGAAACTACCTGATTTTGGACTATTTTATAAATACAATACGTATTATTGGCTATACTTTTTTGTCAAAACTGAATTTCAACTG
>JBBRJL010000094.1:0-8036 GCA_038219375.1 Chitinophagales bacterium
AGACTTTCCCTTGTCAGTGAACCTTGAAACACCTTCAGAAATATTTGTGTATATTGAAGATGATGCTCTTTTTAATTGAGAAGTCAATCCAAATTTTTCTTCTGCTGGTAGCTTTTTTGTAAATTTATAAACACAAACACCAAGGTCTATACTTAAATTCCAAGTTTCTAACTTTTCAAAGCTATAAAACTTCATATTATTATTTCATAATTACAAATATATTCAAAACTCAAAAGCCTAGCTTATGTAAATTGTTTACCAAATTAACAAACTAGCAATTTAACAAATCTACAACCGGCAAATGGCTTCGCCGCTGATAAGTCGCAAGTACTTAATCTCCAATGGGCGCTACTATTATTCTTACTTAATGATTATCAAGCAATTAATAGTCCGTCCGACACCGGTCTCAATAAGTTAAAGTCAACCTTGATCCTTAATTGATAACCGATGGTTTCTAAATCTATGACAAAGCTACGCTTGCCTTCTTTAGAAACTATTCTACCGCGCATACCTGCCAACTGGCCAGAGATTATCTCTACTTCTTCTCCAGAAAACCAATCAGAGCGTACAGATTCTTTTACTTCTATATCCTCGCCTACTACACGTTTTAATGTGTCAATCTCTACTTCAGGAATGGCCAATAGATCTTGACCATTTCTGAGAAATTTCATGACATATTCTGTCTCAAGCGTTTTTAAATAATCTTCCTTTTTTATACATACAAAAACATAACAATTGATCAACGGCACGGTATAATGTTTGATTTTTCTACTATAACGTCTTGTTTTTGTTAATATGGGAACGTAGGCTTCTATTTCCTTTTTTGAAAGTGCATCTGCCACATACTTTTCACATTTAAATTTTGTATAAACCGCAAACCAACGCTTCTCATTGGAAGAGAGTTGGTTAATGTTTGATATTTGCTTTAATATTTTGTCATTCATCTTCTATTCATTTAACTTTCCCAAAGTAATAAAGCATTATCACTTAAGTCTTCCCATTGAATATCGCTAATTTGGTCTTTGCCAAAAGTAGTGCAACTGATCTTGCGATGGATAAGTTTTTCTACCTTATTAATCAACTCAATGAGATAGTCATTATTTAAAGTACCGATTAATACAAGCTCAATTTTATTATCATCAAGTCCTTTTGCGAAAGCACCAGTCACGAAGACTTTATGAATATCACCTAGATTTTCGATGACACTATCAATAATTTTGTCAAAGCCGATATACTTCATGATGATATTATGTGTATCGATAAATAAAGGATGGTCGGTATTGGCTCTAAAATATTTTTTGTTGCTATGGTTGAAGGAAATCAACATACCAGCTTTTTCAAATCTATTGAGCTCTACTCTTATACCATTGCATGACTCTCCAAACTCTGATTCTAAACCACGCAAATAGGAAGTTGCCTTACTATTAAGAAAAAACTTTAATAGTAACTTGATACGAGTTTTGGATGATATTAAGGTCTCAATCATATTGAGTATAAAAATTACTCAAAGATAATACATCAATTCAAATTAATTGACATTTTGAACTAATAAAATGATAGATAATATAGCTGTGGCTTGTGCTATGGAGTTGGCTAATACTTCTCCCCACTTGACGTCGCTATCTTTGCTTTCAATATTTTCTTTTATTTTCACTTCTTTGTATCCTACTTTGATCTCCGCTCCTGGTCCTACTTTAGGGTATTTTTTGAAAAATAAAAAGCTTTTGGCCTTTGTCACTTTTCCAGAAGCATCCACGACAGAGATTTTATTCATGGAGCCTTGTTTTGAGAGTCCACCAGCATATTCATTGATGTAATAACCTGCATTTTTGCCTTTTCGGTAAGGCACTTGAATTTTATTTTTATTAGCTATATCATTCACATACAACTCAGATATACGTGTTGCGCCCGAAATAGATACAATGTTACTAATCTTAGGAATACTGATTTCGTCACCTTCTTGTAGAATAATATTTTCGAATGACTTAGGTTCTTTTATTGCAAGTTCTAAATCGATAATGATGTAACCCAAATTTTCCTTGACCCTTAACAAGTTTGCCCCTTTTAGAAATGCTTCATCTGTGACCCCACCTGCTTCACGAATTATGGTAGCCAATTTGGTATTGTCATTCATCAATGCATAGGTCCCTGGATATTTTACTTCTCCATTTACGAATACATTTCTTTGTAACTCAAATTCGGGCGCTTGTCTGATAAAGATCTGGTCAAAGGGTTGGAGTTCGAAAGAAGCTCCACCACTTCTGACATTGTAAGCTTCGTCTAGCTTAAGGGTAGCTACAAGGACTCTAGTCGCTCTATTTTCTTCAAATTCCAATCTATATACGTCTACTCTATCAAGTGCTGCTTCTCTTCTATGTCCACCTGCAAGCAAAATGGCACTTCTAAGGCTCAAGGTAGGATTATATAAAAAGTCTCCAGGGCTCCTAACTGATCCTGCTACTTTTACAAATGATTCATCCGTATAGCTATTTTTTGAATATATTACGAGTCTATCTTTTGGTTCCAAGCTAATATTTGCCGCAGAAGATGGATTGGCTAATGCTTCTGCAAGGTCTACAGAAATATACTCTTGGGTTTTGGAATCGTCTGTGCGTGTGCGGAAGATGTATGCAAATTCTGTAATGGCGTCAAAAGCCAATCCTCCAGCAAAAAAGATGGCATCAGAAACTTTGATATTATTCTCCATGTCTAGTGCCATAGTGGTAGGCGTTCTAACAGACCCTTCGATATTGATTTCATAGTTTTCTGCAAAAGATGCTTTGGAAGAAATAATTAATTCATCACCACGCTGCAAAACGAGATTTTTGTTACTCTGAGGATTGCTAAGGATTTCACTAATATTTATAAATTCGTACCTGATGGTCTTAAAATCACTGTTATATCTCTTCAAATATGCAATATCTGTAATGGCATTATCTAAAAGAATTGCTTTTTTTAGAACATCAGAAATCTTTTCATTATTAGACATAGCATAGGTACCTGGATTTTCAACAGCACCTGAAACTGCTACCTCATTTCTTATATTTGTATTTATATCTGTAATTTGAACTATATCACCATTCAATAAAATGAAGTCTTTACCACTTTTTTCTAAAGCCAAATAATCGATATCAATGATTCTGATCGAGTCGTTTTCTATACGTTTTATTTGAATATTACTTTTTAATGCATTTGCCTTGAGTCCACCTGCATATTTGACTAATTCTTTTAGGTTTTCTTTTTCAATCAATTCATATTGAAAAGGGCGATTCACTGCACCAGTGATGGAAATCAAACGATCTGCCACAGGCACATTAATATAATCATTTTCAGATAGGTAGAAATCCTGGCTCACTGTAGGATTTTGTAAATATTTGTACACATCTAGAATTTTTGGCTTTTTGCCAGGCCCCAAGACTTGTATCTTTCTTACACTACCTATATCATTGGGTCCACCTGCTGCGATAAGTGCATTAAATGCCGTATTAATAGCAGAAACATTAAAGGTTCCGTTATTGAATACTTCTCCCACGATATTAACATTGATGGTCCTGGCAGTGGTGACTGCCATCTCAAAGTTTTCCTTCTGGAAGTAGTGATAATTCCTGAGACGACCATATAGTAACTCTTCTGCTTGCGCAATCGTTAGGCCCGCTATATAATACCTAGGTTGATTGGTAGGCTGGATATACCCTTCCTTTTCGATCTCTAGTGCATAATTAGTTTGTGATGGTCCCCAAATCGAAATAGATACCTTATCTCCAGGTCCCAATATATAAGTCTTAGAAGGTTTGGCGTCTTCTGCTGTTCTGAAAAGCTGCAAAGATTTATCTCTAAAAATATGTTGTCCATAAGTCCTAGCAGGTGGAAGCTTTTCTTTAGCTTGTTCTTGAAGTTTTTCAGATACTGCCTCTTCGATGGTGGCGCCATCTTTGACTGCTTTTTGAATGTCTTTGGACTGATTGACTACTTTATCACTCCCATCCACGGATCTGGTATCCTCTATTTTTGATTGAGGTACTGCAGGTTCATTTGATTTTGCACTCGAATTCGTACTATTACCTTTCTGGGATGCTTTTTTTTCTGCATCAAGGATGACCATTACTTCTTCCACCGCTTTTTTGACACGTGCCAGTTCCACAGGATTATTTGGGTCAACGTTATCGATATTAACTCCCTTTTTGGTCAATTCTTCGCGAAATCTTGTCTCGTCATAACCTCGTTTTTGCAATTCGGCCCTAGCCGCTGCTTCAGTAATATTCTGGCCATAACTTTCCAGACTTAAAAAAGCAATAAAAAAAAGAAGTAAAAATCTATATGCCATTTTCTGTGTATTAATTTGAATGAGTTTGACAGTTTGTTAAATTTAAAAATGGTTTAGCATTTCACCACCCATTACAATTCAACACTTAATCTAACTATAATATCTACCATTTATTTAATAATTCAAATTGGGTGCTAACCAACGTTCCACATCATTAACGTCCATTTGTTTCCTTTTAGCATAATCTAAGACCTGATCTTTTGAAATATTGCCAAGACCAAAGTATTTTGACTCAGAATGCCCGATGTACCAACCACTCACTGATGCTGCTGGATACATGGCTTTACTTTCTGTGAGTATAATACCGGTATTGGCTTCTGCATCTAACAATCTCCACAAAACATCCTTCTCTGTATGATCTGGACATGCAGGATAACCTGGTGCAGGGCGAATACCCTGATACCTCTCGTCAATCAAAGCATCATTTGGCAATTGTTCCCCTTTGGAATATCCCCAAATGCTTTTTCTTACTTTTTCATGCAAATACTCTGCCAATGCTTCAGCAAGTCTGTCTGCCAATGCTTTGGTCATGATTGCGTTATAATCATCAAGTTGGTCTTCATACATTTTTACCCAAGGTTCGATGCCGAGACCTGCAGTCACTGCAAAAGCTCCGAAATAATCTTTCTTACCCGTTTCTATTGGAGCCACATAATCTGCAAGGCAATGGTAGGGCAAACCTTCAGATTTCTTACGTTGTTGACGCAAAAAATGAACTTTGTCACATATTTCACCACTATTTTGATCAAATATTATGACATCATCTCCATCGCTATTGGCAGGAAAAATACCTATAATCGCTTTGGCAGATATCCTTCTTCCCTTTACCATAAGATCCAATATCTCTAAGGCGTTGTCGTAAAGTTTTTTTGCTTCACCACCGACAAATGCATCTCTGAATATGGTCGGATATTTACCTTTCAATTGCCAGCTAGCAAAAAATGGAGTCCAATCAATATATGGTACTAATTCTTCGATATCAATATTATCAAATACTTTGACACCCAAAAACTCGGGTTCATATGGCTGATATGCTAGCCAATCAATGTTATGTTTTTTGGCTCTCGCTTCTTCGATAGTCACATATTCTTTGGCAGTTTCGCCAGCAGCACGTTTTATTCGGAGTTCGTCATATTCTTGTTTGGTATTTTTGACAAATTTAGCTGAGATATCTCCTTCTTTAGACAACAATTGACTGACTACCCCTACACTCCTACTCGCATCAAGCACGTGAATGACCGCTCCGTCATATTGTGGTTCGATCTTGAGAGCAGTATGGGTCTTGGAAGTAGTCGCTCCACCTATCAATAACGGCAGTGTGAATCCTTGTCTTTTCATTTCTTTGGCTACATGAACCATTTCGTCCAATGAAGGCGTAATCAGACCACTCAATCCTATGACGTCAACTTTGTGCTCGCGAGCTGCTATCAAAATCCTTTCCGCAGATACCATGACCCCTAAATCGACGATATCATAATTATTACAAGCGAGAACAACGCCTACTATATTTTTTCCAATATCGTGGACGTCTCCTTTGACGGTAGCCATTAGGATTTTGCCTTTGACAGAACCACCACCAGATTTTGCTTTTTCAGCATCGATATATGGTGTCAGGTAAGCAACCGATTTCTTCATGACACGTGCACTCTTGACCACCTGTGGCAAAAACATTTTTCCTGCACCGAACAAATCACCTACAATATTCATTCCATCCATCAGCGGACCTTCTATCACTTGGAGTGATGTTGGATATTTGAGCCTTGCTTCTTCCGTATCTTCGTCTATAAAATCAGTAATACCTTTGACTAATGCGTGAGACAATCGCTCTTCGACGGTACTTTCTCTCCATCTCAGGTCTTTCTGAATGACTTTACCTCCACCTGCGACACGCTCTGCATAATTGGTAAGTTCCTCCGTGGCTTTCTCATTTCTATTAAAAAGGACATCTTCTACAAGCGTCAATAACTCTTTGTCCACTTCCTCGTAGACTTCTATCATTCCTGCATTGACGATGCCCATATCCATACCTGCTTTGATAGCGTGGTACAGAAAGGCGGAATGCATGGCTTCTCTTACTTTGTCATTGCCTCGATATGAAAATGAAATATTACTGACGCCTCCGCTTATTTTCACCCCTGGACAAGCTGCCTTAATTTGCCTTGTCGCCTCGATGAAGTTGATCGCATATTCATTGTGTTCTTTTATTCCCGTTGCTACCGCAAAAATATTGGGATCAAAAATGATATCTTCAGGTGGAAATCCTATTTCATTGACCAAAATACCATACGCGCGCTTGCAAATATTCACTTTTCGTTCGATAGTATCTGCTTGTCCCTGCTCATCAAATGCCATAACAACTGTGGCGGCTCCATACTTCCTGAGTAAATTGGCTTGACGGCGGAACTCAGTCTCCCCTTCTTTCATGGAAATCGAATTGACGATACATTTGCCTTGGATACATTTGAGTCCAGCTTCGATGACTTCAAATTTTGACGAATCAATCATCACGGGGACTTTGGCAATATCTGGCTCTGACATGGCAAGATTTAGGAAAGTTTTCATGGCTTCCTTAGAATCGAGTAGGCCTTCATCCATATTGACATCAATGATCTGGGCGCCACTTTCTACTTGTTGGGCAGCTACAGACAAAGCTTCTATATATTTATTGTCAGCTATTAACTTAGCAAATTTGCGCGAACCAGTTACGTTTGTCCTTTCCCCGATATTGATAAAATTCAGGTCTTCCCTTACGATTAGTGGTTCGAGGCCTGAGTAAGATGTTAATTTCTTTTTTTCAGGGATAGGTCTAGTCTGCATACCATCCACGGCATCTGCCATAGCTTTGATATGCTCAGGTGTCGTACCGCAACATCCACCGATAATATTGACCAAACCAGAAGAAACAAATTCTCTGATATAATCTTTCATCTCTTCTGCAGACTGGTCGTAGGCACCTAATTCATTGGGTAGTCCTGCATTGGGATAAGCGCTGATAAAACAAGATGCAATATTGCTAAGATCTTCTAGATGCGGCCTAAGTTCCTTCGCCCCCAAGGCACAATTGAGTCCGACACTAAACAGGTCGGCATGTGCAATAGATATATAAAAAGCCTCTGCAGTCTGACCACTCAGTGTCCTACCGCTCGCATCTGTAATGGTGCCAGATACCATGACTGGCGTATTGAGTTTTCGTTCTTCTTTAAGATTCTGAATAGCAAAAAGCGCAGCCTTACAATTTAAGGTATCAAAAACGGTCTCTACCAATAAAATATCAGCGCCACCATCGATTAAGCCCATAGCTTGTTCTTAATAATTTTCTACTAATTCATCAAAGGTAACGGCTCTAAAACCTGGATTATTGACATCAGGAGATAATGAAGCGGTCTTATTGGTCGGACCTATGGCACCTGCTACGAATCTAGGTTTATCAGGATTTATGGCTGTAAACTCTAGCGCCACCTTCTTTGCAATACGTGCTGATTCCTTATTGAGTTCATACGTATATTCTTCCAAATGGTAATCAGACTGTGAAATCCGTGTACCATTGAAAGTATTGGTTTCAATAATATCTGAGCCTGCTTCCAGATATGCTCTGTGAATGGCTTCGATAATATCTGGCCTAGTGATGGACAATAAATCATTGTTACCCTTCAGATCTGAATGGTGATCTTTGAATCTTTCACCACGATAATCGGCTTCTTCAAGTTTATAT
>JBBRJL010000095.1:0-8018 GCA_038219375.1 Chitinophagales bacterium
TTGGAAAAAGTAAACCCACGGTTATTCAGTCCATCTACCCAGTCAATCTCCATACCTAGTAAGTAGATGGCATGAGACTTCTCCATAAATACTTTGAATCCTTCTATTTCATGGATTTCATCTTTTTCTTTCTGGACATCAAATCCGAGTACATAACTAAAACCTGAGCATCCACCACCTTTCACGCCTATACGAAGGCCATGTTCATTAGTGAGATTTTGCTCAATTTGGATTCGCTTGAGCTGATTTAAAGCACCTTCAGTTAGTGTTATTGGTTGTATCTTGGTTAATGTATTTGTTGACATTATATTTGATTATTTAGATAATTATCACAAAATTAATCATGTTTAATTAAAAAAGTGAATTATGTTGAATATTTGATTTGATTAACGCAATTTTCATCTCATTTGTTCATTTTTTATAAATTAGACTAATTATAGATAGGCTTAAATTGTTTTCTTTTTACAGAAAGTAACATTGACTTTTTTGGCAGTATTTTTGTTACCAATAATGATAATATAAAAAATATGATATTATTGTCTATTTGATTTTATGGTTTAAATTTATATAGATATATCATTAGAATGTGCGGTAAATTGAAAATTAAAATGTTATTTTGCGTTTTAATTATCTTATGTCCTTGGATTAAGGATTTTTGTTGTAATTTAAACTAAAGTATAAGACACGTGGAAAGTTTTTTGGAAATATTAAAGTATTCGATTCCGGCACTAATTGTTTTTGCAACGGTTTTTTTTCTGTTTAGGAATTTTTTGAACCAACAATATCAATTAGAAGACCTCAAGTTTAGACAAAGTCAGACTAAAGATATTTTGCCATTAAAATTGCAAGCTTATGAAAGGCTCATGTTGCTTTGTGAACGAATTTCCCTTGATAATTTGACGTATAGAATGGTTAACCCTGAAATGGGCGTCAAAGAATTGCGAAATAGTATGTTGATAGCGATCCAACAAGAGTATGAACACAACATTACACAACAGGTATATGTGAGCGAAAATCTTTGGAAAATCATCAAACTGGCAAAAGATCAAATGCAAAATATCATTTCAAGTGCTGATGGTGTTAATAACATCGAATTTATTCAAGATATCACACGAATAATGGAAGAAACCAAGTCGGATCCTGTAGCTTTTGCAAAGTCAGCGGTTAAAAATGAAGCTCAATTGTTAGTATAATTCAATCATAACGACATGTTTAAGTACCATATTTATATCAGTCTAGTATTGGGTTTAGCTTTTGCTACATCGTGCGCAAAGGTAAATCATGTAGCTGACCTGAAAAATAGGAATTATAGAATAGAAAAAGCATCGTTTCCCGTAGATACCAAAGTCGCTGAGATGATTGAGCCATACAAAGCACAATTGGATCAGACTATGAATGAAGTCATTGGTTACAACGAAGCTGAAATGATAAAAGGCAAACCGAATTCAAGCTTAACTAATTGGTTTTCTGATGTATTGCTTGAAGAGTCGCAGAAGTTAGTTACAGAAAAGGTAGATTTTGCCATTCAGAATTATGGAGGCATACGTCTTCCTACCATGGCAAAAGGAGACGTGACTGTAGGTAAAATATATGAATTGATGCCTTTTGACAATCTGATGTATATTCAGGAATTGCCAGGTAGTACCGTCCAGCTTTTGTTTGATAAAATAGCTGAATCAGGAGGTTGGCCTTTGAGTCATTCAGTAAGTATGGATATAGCTTATGGTAAGGCAAAAAATATTTACTTTCACGGAGTAGCGCTAGATACTAACAAGGTTTACGTGGCAGCAATACCTGATTACATAGCAAATGGAGGGGATAATATGGACTTTTTGAGAGGCGTTGAGACCAATAATACTGGTGCACTGATTAGAGATTTATTGATTAATAATATCAGATTTCACACCTCGCAAGGGAAAAATATCATGTCTAATCCGTCCGTAAGGATTAAAGATTGATAACTGTTGTGTAAGGTTTGATCGTTTTTTTAGTTAAATTGTTAAGAAATGGACAGGAGAAGTTTTATCAAGAATTCAGCATATACATCGATCGTTTTGACCACTGGAGCATTTCCCATGATGGCATCTCCCATCGCACCAGAAATCACCAAACTGACGATCTTGCATACCAATGATGTACATAGTCGCATCGAACCATTTCCAATGGACGGAGGTAAAAATGAAGGACTTGGTGGTGTGGCCAAACGGGCTACGCTCATAAAAAAGATTCGTTCAGAGGAAAAAAATGTGCTTTTGTTTGATGCAGGAGATATTTTTCAAGGGACTCCATATTTCAATTTTTTTGGTGGTGAACTGGAGATGAAACTGATGTCAGAAATGGGTTATGATGCAGCAACGATAGGTAATCATGATTTTGACCTAGGGGTAGATGGGTTGGAAAAACAATTAAAACATGCTAATTTTCCATTATTGGTGAGTAATTATGACTTTTCTGATACCGTTCTTGCTGGCAAAACTAATCCTTACAAAATATTCAATAAGGGAGGAATAAAAATTGGCGTTTTTGGCGTGGGTATAGAGCTGAAAGGTCTTGTTCCTGCATCACTATATAAAGGAACTTTGTATAATGATCCAATGGAAGCGGCCGAATTGACATCTAAGCTTCTAAAGGAAGATGAGCAATGTGATTTTGTGATATGTCTGTCACATTTGGGGTATAAGTATAATGAGAATAAAATATCTGATCATGTTTTGGCAGCTAATTCGTCTCATATTGATCTAATTATAGGAGGTCATACACACACATTCCTGAATACACCTGATAGAGTAGCGAATAAGCTGAGTAAACCGGTCATCATCACTCAAGTAGGGTGGGCGGGAATCATGCTTGGTAGGCTTGATGTTTTTTTTGAAAGGAATAAAAAGGATACTTGTATCACGTGTAAAAACTTGATGATTGGTAGTTGAAAATCTATCAATACATTATTGATTACGAAAAATAATAAGATTTAAAGTACTGACTAATAGGGAGTATTGAAATACAGAAAATGATATCTATTATTATGATATTGAATAACTTATAACACAAAAAAAAAATAAAAATTAATGACGATTAAACTTTTTTATAATAATAAAATTTGAGACTTTTGCACCACTCCCAAATTTTTGATCCCGAATTGATTAAGGACGAGTGAAGCCGATTAGCGTTTTTTTTATAGTCAATTGGCTAGATATAGTGAGCATATTAATTAAACATTTTGAATTTTGCAAATGATAAAGGATCATATACTTGCCTGGAATAACTGTCTTAATATAATAAGGAAAAGTATAGAAGCACAACCATTTAAAACTTGGTTTGAGCCTATTAAGTCTGTAAGGTTACAAAATGATGTTTTAACCATTCAAGTACCAAATAAATTCTTTTATGAATGGCTTGAAGAACATTATGTAGAAGTTATCAAAAAGGCGGTGAAACAGGAGTTGGGATACAGCGGACGTCTTGAGTACAATATATTAGTAGAAAATCATAGGAAAATTGGTATTGATTCGTCAGCCAAAAGTGTCAAGATGGATGCTGAAGAATTTAAGTTCATCAATCCGTTTGTGATTCCCGGTATTAAGAAGATAAAAATTGATCATCAATTAAATCCACAATATACTTTTGAGAATTTTGTAGAAGGAGATTGTAATAAATTTCCAGGTTCGGCAGGTATGGCAATTGCCAAAAAACCAGGAGGAACAGCTTTTAATCCGTTGGTTATATATGGGGATGTCGGATTGGGCAAAACACATCTTTCTCAAGCCATTGGTAATGAAATACTTAGTAAATTCACAGATAAACAAGTACTTTATGTCACCACTGAGAAATTTACCAATCAAGTTATACAATCTATCAAAACCAATGCAGTCAATGACTTTATGAATTTCTATCAGATGATAGATGTTCTTATAATAGATGATATACAGTTTTTATCTAATAGACCCAAAACACAAGAGATATTCTTTAATATTTTTAATCAGATGCATCAGACTGGCAAGCAGATTATCCTTACATCAGATCGTGCACCCAAAGACTTGGTAGATGTAGAAGCTCGATTGATTTCCAGATTTAAATGGGGCTTGGTGGCAGATTTGAAGGCTCCTAATTTTGAGACTAGATTACGCATCCTTGACAAAAAGATGGAGAAAGAAGGTCTTGAATTGTCTCAAGAAATTAAGGATTATATTTGTAGCCACATCAAAAATAATATCAGGGAATTAGAGGGTGTCATCATCTCAATCGTAGCCCAATCTACACTTAACAAAAGGGTGATAGATATGAAATTGGTCAAGGAAGTGATCAGGCAATTTGTATCCCAAGTAGACCGAGAAATATCTGTGGATAATATCAAATTATTGGTAGCGAAGTATTTTGATGTTCCGGTAGAGAAACTGCACAGCAAGACGAGATTGCGCAACGTTGTCATGGCTAGGCAGTTATCTATGTATCTTGCTAAGAATTACACTAATAGTTCACTAAAAATGATAGGCGATAGTTTCGGTGGTCGTGATCATAGCACAGTCATACATTCTCTTAAAGCAGTACAGGATATGATGGATACGGATATATTGTTTAAAGATAAGGTAAATGCTTTAGTAAAAAAAGTGCAAACCACACTTGTAAATATTTAGTTGTTTTATATGGTGGAATTATAATAAAGTTATATATTTGCATCTTCAAAAATTAAATCAATTTAAATGAAATATACAATATGTTTTTTAACGATTGGTTTGCTTAGTTTTGGTTGTAAAAACAAAGGTGGTTACGATACCAAAGATGGAGAATTGACATGGCTTACCGTAGAACAAGCAAGTGAGATAGGACAAGGAAGTAATGATAAAAAATTTCTCGTTGATGTTTATACGGACTGGTGTGGATGGTGCAAAGTTATGGACAAAAAGACTTTCACAGATCCAGATGTCATAAAATATTTAAATGAAAACTTTCATGTTGTTAAGTTCAATGCAGAACAAAAAGAACCTGTCACTTATCGTGGAAAGACTTATGAATGGATGCAAAGTGGAAGGAATGGAATTAATACATTAGGTATAGAGTTGCTAAATGGGAGACTTAGTTATCCTACATTAGTCTATCTTGATGCTGATTTACAGCCAATCACTGTATCGCCAGGTTATAAAACACCAGAAGTACTTTTGGCTGAAATAAAGAATTTGAAATAGTATTAGGGATATTAGCTCAGTTGGTTTAGAGCACTACCTCGACAAGGTAGGGGTCACTGGTTCGAGTCCAGTATGTCCCACATAAAAAACTGATCTTGAATTAGTTAAGAGTAAGTGAAATCTTTTTTAAAAATAATTTTCATTTCTATTTGTTTAATACATTTGAGAGTGATATCTTTGCGTCGCTTTTAAAGAAAAGCACTAAAAGTAAAAGAAATTTTAGGGTTCTCTAACCCAAATTTCCAGTTCATAGAGAGAATTGTTCTTGTAATATTCTCGCTGGTGGGGTGGGTGAGTGGCTTAAACCAACAGTTTGCTAAACTGTCGTACTGGAAACGGTACCGGGGGTTCGAATCCCCCCTCCACCGCTTGATTAGCGAAGAAGTAAAGAACATTTATATACTCGGGGCGTAGCGCAGTTCGGTTAGCGCGCCTGGTTTGGGACCAGGAGGCCGCAGGTTCGAATCCTGCCGCCCCGACATCAAAAAGTTCAATCTAAATTAGGTTGGACTTTTTTTTTATACTTAAGGCAATAAAAAATGTACACTGTATATATATCCTTCATTCCCAATTACTATCGAAATGATGTGAAGGTTTTATTTTTCCATTATTTAGGTAAAATGGTATTTTTAGTATCTATTTAGGTATCCTACTTTAAAGTGAACCCTAACAGATGCTTCTAATTTTTTTATCATGAAAATTGGAAATATTAATTATCAGTTTTTTATTCACAAAAGTAAGACTAATAGTAAAGGATTAGCCCCTATCTATTGTAAACTATTTCATGTGGACCATTTAAAGCTCATCTCTACAGGTATTAAAGTAAATCCCAGAGATTGGGATAGAAGTAAGTATCAGATTGTTAATGATGAACTAAAGAACAACTGAGCAATGGTGAAGTTATTGCAGACTTTTTGTTACTAGATATATCTGCATATTTGAAACCTATTTACCACCCTGAAAGTAAACATATTGATAACACCGTTTGTGGCGAGTTAGATCCCCTTACATTAATGGAAAGAAATCCTTCATTTGGTATTCCTGGGGATAAATTAGGCCTTATAGTTGACCCCAATCCATCTTCTAACGACAATTGGCAAAACGACATACCAGCTATCATCAAAACTATTAATTCTGAAATACAACTAAATTCAGCATACGATTATGATGATATTAAAAAACTGATTGACAAACGCCATTCTGCATTTAATACTAATTACAATCTGATTATTAAAAAGCTTATCGCCGAAAAAGTGTTGGAGCATAATCCATTAGATAGTAACATGTATTATATATCTGGCAGCACTCCATTTTAACACCTCACCCAACCATCCCATCTATAAATGTCTCTACGAAATCCAATATCCGTTGCAATATTCTATCTCCAATCTTTTTACGTTGGAGTAAGCTTGGTTTGTCGCCATCTATGAGTTCTAGTACCTCATCACGCAGTGGTGGTCGTTCAGCAAACAGATAATCTTCTATGAGCTTCTCTGTTTTTTCAGATGACAAGCTTTCTTCATTGACCAATTTGTCAAATGCAATCTGTTGTTCTTTGTCCCAGAAACGTTCAAATTCAGGAGTAATCTCATCAGGATCGTTGATGACAGGTAAGTTTTCTAAGATAAATCGCTCTATGAGTTCTCGTTTGCTTCTTAGCGTGACTTCTGTATTGAGTAGATTGATGATATCCCTTTCCGTGCTGCTGGTGTCTTTTTGCTTTTGAGATTTTAGTTTTATAAGCAACTGGATGATATATGATACATTGATTTCATCTCGATGTATGAGTTCCAACTCAAAGTCCACATCTTCCAGGATAGATGCCTTATCTTTTGGTGGGAATGGTTTCACTTTTTCGTACAGGTCCAGATACTTGCTCTTGTAATCTTCAAACTCCTGCTCTGATAGCTTAAAATCTTCCCACTTGAAGTCTGAAAAAGTAGTCAATACATTTTTGATTCTCATCAGATCCCTAAATGCTGTGATAAAGCTGAGTTCATCTTCTTCAGTTACCAATTCATTGACAGCATCTGTGGTTGGTGCGATCTCTTTTAGTTTGTCATAAGCTTCATCAAATTTTCCCACATAATCTTCATAGGGTTTCATGATGATGACTTCTATAGCTTCCTTATTACTAAACAAAGTGATCGCTTCATCAGTCTTGTTTTTTAGATTTCTGAACACTACGATATTTCCCTGAGACTTCGTTTCATTTAGTATCCTGTTGGTACGACTATAGGCTTGGATCAGTCCGTGATATTTCAGGTTTTTATCTACATAAAGGGTATTGACTTTTTTGGCATCAAAACCAGTCAAATACATATTGACGACCAACAATATATCTATCCTGTGATTGATGTTTTCTGGACTGCGTTCTCTATCCTTTAGTTTTTTAGAAATATCATTGTAATAGTTATAAAAGTCCTCGCTTGCCTTCGTGGAGTACTTGGTATTATACATTTGATTGTAATCTTCGATATACTCATCCAGTTTTTCCCTACTGTGGGCTTGCAATCCATACAATGCTCTTGGTTCTTCTGCCACTGAGACTTCTTCAGGAATTAATCCACTGGCATCAGCATCATTTTCATTGGTAGCATAACTAAATATAGTAGCTATGTTTAGATTGTGTTCACCAGCTGTTTTCTTAGCCTTAAAGATGTCATAATACTTTGTCAATGATTTGATACTATCTACACAGAACATCGCTGAGAACTCTCTACTATGCGTTTTGCGGCCATGATTTGCGATGATGTAATCTACAATCTTTTCCAATCGTTTTTCATCCTCCATCAACTCCTGTACATCTATGTCCTCCACTTCTATATCAATCTCCCT